>CBFDAD010000051.1:0-8212 GCA_965602705.1 uncultured bacterium | reverse complement strand
CCGCCGATCTTGAGACCGACTGCCCCCCCAGATATCGGACTGGCCTTACCCTCTGAAACCTTGACACCCGGGAAGGGATGGGCGAAGATGAGCTTCAGCGCATAGGAGAACGCGTCTGACAGTTTCGGCACTTCGTACATCGTACGCACCACGTAGGACGCCCCCAGAACTGGCAGTACGAAGATGAGCAGGCTGACGATCGCTCCGGCTAGCTTGGAAAGGTGCCAGCCGCTGAACATGATCCATAACACGGCCAGCAAGATTTTAAACGTCACCAGCCCCTGTTTTGTTTTGATCTGGCCCCCCAGATCACCCCCACCCTTGAGGGGCAAAACATAAATACCATCCATGAAAAAAACCAGCAAAGTGACACCGGTCAGGAGGATCATCTGCAGCCCGCTACTCATTTCACCCCTCCTTTTTGCAATGAGATTGCTTGGGTAATCTGTTTGGCGTGTACAACGATACGACGAATTGGGAAAGAAACGAATTTCCGTCCCGCACGGCCAATTCGTTGCATTCTAAATTCGTCGTCGCATCCCACCGCTGTTCACCACCCTCTCAGGCGACGCCGCACACGGCGACAGTGAGGGCACTCGATGCCCTCGTACTCCCGGCCGCAGGTGCGACAGACCTTGCTCTTCATCGGGCGGTCATCTTCCAGGGAAGCGGCAATCAACACCACCGACTCGCCTTTGTATGAGGCCAGCCATGCCTCGATAGCGACGCCATCAACCGTCCAAGAGCCATCCTGCGCCCGTTCCAACACGCCACGCAACACACCGGCATCCAACTCGTAGGCATAGGTAGCCAATTCCAACACACTCGCTTTTCGTAACGACATATAACTCTTTCCTCTAACGCTTTTCCTTTGTGACGCGTACGTGATCGAAATCGCGGGCGACGATCGTCTGGGGGAAAATCGCCGTCGCTTCGGCCAGCACGTCCTTCTCCCGGTAACGCCGCGAGATGTGGGTCAGATACAACTGCCGCACGTTCGCGTCATGGGCCAATTGAGCCGCCTGGGCAGCAGTCAGGTGACCAAATTGCCGCGCCAGGTCGGCTTCGTAAGACAAATAGGTCGCCTCAATGACTAGCGCATCGGCCTCGCGAACGTACTCGACCAGGTTGTCGGCGCGACCCGTGTCACCTACGTGGGCCAGCCTTGCGCCCGGCTGGGACGGTCCAAGCACTTGATCGGGGTGGATCACCCGACCATCCGCCAGCGTCACGCTGCGACCGTTGACCAGATCCCGGCGCTCCGGACCGCGCGGCACGCCCAATGTCTCGGCAACCTCATTCAAGAACGGCCGGCGCGCCTTCTCGCGGAACAAAAAGCCAAAACACCCCGGCCCGCGATGGCTGACCGGAAAGGCGCTCAGTTCAAAATGCGTGTCCTCCAGCAACACCCCCGGCCCGATCTCAATCAGCTTGATGTCAAGTGGCGGCCGGGCACCCCGCAACACCACCCCAAAGATCAAGTCGTGCACCCGCTCTAGCGTCCAGGCTCCGCCGTAAATCTCCAGCCGGTCTATGGCTTCCCACCGACTAAAGGTGGACACCAACCCCCCCAAGCCCAGAATATGATCCAGATGCCCGTGTGTCAGCAAGATCCGTTCGAGCCGCTTGAAACCCAACCCGCTGCGCAGAATCTGGCGCTGTGTGCCCTCGCCACAGTCAATCAAAAAACGGTATTCCTTGTATAGCACGATGTGAGCTGACAGACCGCGCCGGACCGAAGGAGCCGAGGCCGACGTGCCCAAGAAGACCACCTCAAACATCTTCCTCTGCCTCCGCCTCTGCCAAGCGGGCTAGAATACTGGCCGCCCCCTCAATGCGATGCAAGCCGCTCAACACAGCCGGATCGCCCGTCGCCAGCCGCTGGCGCAACTCTTGGACGGTGGCCGTAATGGTGTCTACCACCGCCAGGTCCTGGCGCATACGGGCCAGGGCTTTGTGCTGACGGGCCACCTCAATGGCCAGCGCGGCATAGTCGGCCAGGGCGTTCATCAAGCGCTGTTCGTGCTCGGAAAAGGCCCTGGGGGAGCTCTGATTGGCCACCCCCAAAACGCCAATAATATGCCCGCGCACCGCAAGTGGCACATAGAGCAGGGCATTGACCAGGTAGCCAGTGACGACCTTGAGCCGAGCGTCTTGGCTGGCGCCGCGCGCCATCACCACCGGCTTCCCGGTGCGCACGACAGAGCCGATCAGCGAGTCCTCAATCTTGACGTTAAAGCCTCGAGCCTGCTTTTCGCCCAGGCCCTTTTCCGCGCGCAGATAGAGTTCGTTCGTCTGGGGGTCCACCAGCATAATCGAACTCTCTTCAGCGCGCAGCAGGAACACCGCTGCCTCCACAATGCGGGCCAGGATGTGATCCAGGTCGGTCAGCGACGCCACCACCTTGCCGATCTTGTAAAGCGTCACCACCTCTTGCACACGCCTTTCGAGCGACTGGTTGGCCTGCACCAGGGCCGCCCGCTCGGCCAAAGCCATGCCCCGCAATTGGCCGGTTCGCGTCGGGCGCTGCCGTTTCAGGAAGGGCAACAGGTCCTTCTCACGGTACATGGGTGGTACACATCCCACGATGTTGGGATAAACCGAGCGCATGCTAACCAGCACTCCTTCATCACCGACGACGATAACTGGCGTGTTCTTGCCCGTCCGGGTCATCTGGGTCAAAAACGGCACGACCTTGGCCTCCATACCCTTGGGGTTCACCAGGATGAAATCGGGTGATGAGTGACGCATGGACTCCAGCCCTTTTCCCACGCTCCTCACGTGGTTAACCATCACATCGTAGCGCTGCTCCAGCGCAACACGCATGGTATATAGGCTCGAGTTGGCATCAATTATCAAGATACTGGTGTACGCCATAATTCTACTCGTCCCTTGTCCTCGGTCCCTCGCTGCGTTTCCAACGAGAGACAAATAACGGGGGATAAACCATCAATCGTTTGTCGTTCACCCCTGGTTTTTCTGGGACCAGGCCGACGGTGAGTGATCGACCCCCCGGACGCCTACCGTTTAGGAATGACGGTGATGGTCCGACCTGTCACCTCAAACCGCGCCTGAGCAAACTGTTCCGCGACCCACATATTGGTCTGCAAATGCTTTGTGATGCGGCAGGTTGAAAACTGTGATACGCCCGTGGACACGGCCAGCGGTAAGATCAATTGATCGGCCAAATGCATGTCCACCGGTGCGCCGCTGCGATGATACCTCAAAGTGTCCCGACAGGCCACTTCGGCCACTCGCTCCGCCGGCAGTCCCTTGCGTCCATAGGCAGCAAAGCCGGCCAGCACGCCATCCTCGTATTCCGTCAACACAAAGATGCCCGCACCTGGGCCACTAGTCCGGACCCGCCGGGCTTGCAGATCCGCCTTTACACCCTCCCTCGCCAACACGTTCCGCGCCCGGTTGGCCATGCGTTGTGGAATGTGGGCCGGCAGGTTAGACGCGACGGCAGTCCCCCAGACGCGCCGCAACGTCCCCCTCTCGGTCAGCGCCAGGGAGTTCACCCCTGAAGCCTGCCCCTCAATCCGCGCGACGATTTCTCCGCCTCCAGCCGGGTAAAAACCCCACCGCCTCAACTCCAACGTCGCCCGCAGGCCTAACCGCTTCAGCGTCGGTAGATAGACCTCGCTGAGATACGGAAAGGGCGGGCTCCAGGGAACATGGGTCCCACCGCGCAAAACCAACCGTGATGCGCCCGGGGCCAGTCCCAACGCCAAGAGCACTGTCTGCAACACCAGGCTGACAGCGCCAGCGCTACCAGCCTCACGCACCTGAGCCACGTCAAAGGCATAGTCGCCCGCTTGCGGCTCGCTGCCGGGCTGAAAACGCAACCACTCTGAGCCCATCTCATCCCCACTGACGGTGGCGTCACAGATAGCAGCCGCGGCACGCACGGCCGTAAGGTGTTGCGCCGCCAGGCCAGGCTTGGGTCGCCCGGCGCGGATGCGCTCGATCTGCACCGCTCGTCCAGTCAGCATCGCCAACGTGAGCGATGTGCGCAAGACCTGGCCTCCTCCCTCACCGTGGGAACCATCAATGATGATCATGGGCTAGCGCTAATTGCCTGTGGCTGACGCCTCCTCATCGGGTGCACATACGCGTTGGACGAGTTTAGCAAGACCTCGGCGGTCCGGTCCTTCCCCCGACCTCCAACGTCGACTCACCCATTATACTCCAGGCAACCAAGGACGGCAACCTACTTTTCCATGTCCCGCAGGGCTTCGTAAGCCGGACGCAATCGCAATTCCCAAGGATGAGGCTCGGTGATGGCCCACCAGTACTGCTCGTGCTCGGGGGTCCAAAAGGGATCAGCCAGGTATACGACGACCATCAAACCTACCCAAGGCGACCAGTTTTCACGCGCATAGTGAAAGGCGCGCGTCAAATAGTCGGCCTTTTGCTCTTCGGTCACGGCGTGCCAGTGATAGTCTGACGCCTCGCGTGGGTCGGTGGTCCAGCCAAACTCGACGATCGCGATTTGCTTCGCACCGTCGCCGAATTCTTCCATGATGGCACGCATGTCTTCAACGTGGCGAAAAGCAAAGGCCCGCTGACCGCCGTAATCGGGATGGGCCGCCACCTCGTCGGGGGATAATTCGGGCGGGGCTTTATAGCCCGGCGCATGCAGTCCTAGCAGGTCAAAATAGGGCGCGGCGCCGGCCTGGTACATCTCCCGCAGAAACTTTTCATCGGGCATGGCATCTTGATTGTCAGTAGCTGTAGGGGCCAGCCCGGCTGAGATAACCATGGCCTGCGGGTCAGCGGCCTTGATGGCGACGTAGCAAGTTTTGAGCAGTTGGACGTACTCGACCGGGTCGGGCTGGCGGTTGGCCCACTCGCGGGCCAGGTTGGGCTCGTTCCACACCTGGTAAGCGCGCACCCGACCCTGGTAACGAGCAGCCAGCACGGCGCAAAAACGACCGAAATCTTCCAGATTTCGTGGCGGGCCATTATTCCATTCACCGGCCCAAAAGGGCTGATGATCGAGTCGCAGGAGAACGTCCAGGTTCTGTCGCTCGGCGTAGTCAACCACGCGGTCGGCGAGCGCCCAGTCCCAATCCTCTGGCTCCATTCCTGCATACTTTTCGACGTCACGCCAGCCGAGATTCTGTTTTATCCAACCAAAACCAGCTTCAGCCACCAGCCGCACGTCCCGCTCGACGATGGCGTCGGGGCTCCACCAAAGGAAGGTATGCATACCGTATTCCGGCGTGTTTAACCTGGGGCGGGGCCACGAGGTCGCGGTCGGTGTGGGCAACGGCGTATCAGTCGGCGACGCTAGGCGGCTGCAGGCCCAAACGTTGCTGACCAACAATAGGATCAGACTGGCCTGCACGAGCTTATGCCGGGAGAGACGTATAGCGAATTGGCGCATGGTTTCTATCAAAGACCCGCCCAGAGCGAGAAAAAACTCCCGGCTCCGGGCGGATCGAGTTTGCAGCAAAACTAGCTGATCAGGGTTTTGACATCTGTTCGAGGGCGCCGTAAGCCGGCCGTGGCACGCCGTTAAAGTCCACTAAACTGTACGGCACGTTGGGATCGAGCGGGTCCTGGCTCGTGTTGGCATAATTCAAGTTCCACAGATAAGCGATCCACGTGATACCCCACTCGCGCTGGAGTTGGAAGGCTTGCACGATCCAGTCCGCTTGCTCCTGTAGCGTGTTGTCCTCGGCAAATTCAAAGCCGGGCGGCGTACCCCCAAAGCCCTCAACGGTCGCCCATCCAAACTCTGTGACGCACAGCTTGCGCGCACGGCCCATCATGTCGTAATAGCCCCACAACGTGCTCTTGAAGGACCAACTGTGGTGGGGATTGTCAAAGGGACCACGGAAGGCGGCCGTCGTGTCGTTGTAGCCCTCATCCCAGTCCTTGTCCGGTGGAAAGTTGATGCCATTGTGGTGGACCCCCACGCAATCGGCGTGGCTTATTAGCCCGGCGTTCAGCTGCTCCTGGAAATAGGCAAAATCGTCAATGGCCGTCACCCGGCCGTCCGCCTCCACCCAGCCACCCGTGGGCGAGAGGGCCCCACTGATCACAATGATGTTCGAGTCCCGTGCCTTGATCTCTTGACTAGCGATTTGGAGCAGCCGCACATAGTCGGCCGCATTCAAGCCACCGGGCGACTGCCATTCCCGGTCCAGATTCTGCTCGTTCCACACCTCAATCGCGTGGATTTTGCCCTTGTAACGATCCACGAGCTGGCCGATAAAGCGACCAAACTCGTTATAGTTGTCAGGCGGACCGTGCGTGCCGCCGCCGCTGTTCACCCGCGCCCACGCCGGTGCAGTGACGACACTGAGCATCACGCGAATGCCCGCCTCGTGCGCATCGTTGATGATGCCATCTATCAGCACCCAGTTAAACTCCCCCGGGGCGGGTTCGATGTGCTCCCAGCGCACCTGCTGCTTGATCCAGTTCATCCCCAGCTTTTGCACCGACCCGATGGTTAGCTTGGGGTCGCCAACCGATCCCTGCACCTGAATGCCATAACCAAAAGCGTCCTCAGGAAAAGGACCACTGATGTCAACGGTCTGCGCTTCGACCAACGTGGGCTGTACGATAGCGGTCGCAAGCGGCAACTGCTCTCCCGCATCAGCGGTCGCAGGCGGCAACTGCCCCCCCTCACCAGCGGCCGGCGAGGCGGCGACGACTGTCACGCCGCCCAGCACCAGAGTCGGAGAGGGAGGAACGACCGTGACGGTAGAGACAGGCTCTGGCGAGTCACCACCGCCGTTAAACAGTGCCAGCAGAGCCAGTAACCCGATAATCACTACCAACCCTGCACCGGCGATCAAGACGGCAAAGAATCTCAGGTCACTACGGGTTTTTCGATTCGAGTTATTCATAGGTCCCCTTTACACGCTCTCACACAACCTGGCGAGATTTAAGACAGAGATTATTGCATGGCGGCGTGTAGCGTGTCGCACGCCGGGCAGTTCCCTCCAGGGCGAATAATGGCATACCCATCCTGCGGGTCATAGCCATAACGCACAAAGTCCATGTTCCACACGATGATACAGCGCACCATACCGGTGGAACGGCTCAGATTAACCGCCTCGGCTAGCCAGGCCGACTGCTGCGCGTTGTTGATGCCCCGCGCCCACGCAAATTTATCCGAAAAGGTATCCAGGCCCTCTTGCGAGGCATAGCCCATCTCGGTGTAAAAGAGCTGGCGCGAACCGCCAAACACATTATAGTAAAGCTCAGTCTGGGGCAGGAAATACCACGAGTGGTGCCCCCCACCATTATCGGCGGGGTGACCGCTGCGCGCCGAGGGCGAGGTCGCGCCCGCGTTGTGGTGGGCGCCGATATAATCCATGCAGTTGGCGGCGCCAGCGTTGTACATCCCCTGGAGCCAGGGCAGGTCGTCGCAGCCAGCGCCACTGCATCCCCCAAACCAGCCAGTCGGTGCCGGCGCGGCGCTGATCACCAACGCACCGGAGTTGGCGCTCTTGATCGCACTGTACGAAGCGCACAACAACTGAGTGTAGGCCGCTGGGCTGATCTGGCCCGCCTGCCACTCGCGATCTATGTTGGGCTCGTTCCAGACCTCGATGGCGTCAGCACCCGCAGCGGCCAGGCTGGCCACCCAGGCGCTATAGTCGGCGTGAAAATTGGCCTGAGTGACCATGCCCGGTGAACCCAGCGCACTGAGCTGAATCTTGAAGCCGCTAGCGTGGGCTGTCTGGATCAGACCCGAAGCGTCCTGACCATAGTGGACCTGCACTTTTGCCCAGTTCATCCCAGAATACTTCATCTGCGAGACGTAATTCCATGTGCGGAGGTGACCGCCCAGCTCAAAACCACCGCCACCGCCGATGGGCGCTGGAGCCACGGGGACAACTGCCTGCTCTTCACCCACACGGATCACCACCGTCAACTTGGTGCCAAAAGCTTTTCCACTGCTATCGGCCAGTCGCCAGAGACCCTCGAAATTGCCGTCGGTATCAGAAGCGACCATGTCCACCGAAATGTCGGTCGTGCCGCCTGCGTCGAGCGCCCCGACGTCCACACTCTCGGGTGCACCCAGCGCGTCGCCACCGCCAAAGACCAGCTTGGTGTCGTCGGGCCAGGCACACGAGCCACTGTTGCGCACGCGCCAGGTCTCGACAAAGGATTCCCCTTTTTCAAAGCGCGTGTTGTCCGGCACCGTCACGTCAGCGACGTACGTTGAATTCAGGCAGCTAGCTGACAG
>CBFDAD010000050.1:0-8235 GCA_965602705.1 uncultured bacterium | reverse complement strand
AGGAGGGGTACAGCGGCTGGATCGCTCGACACCGGGAGCAACTATGGATTTCCGATATTCAGACCTGTCAGGATGTTCGGCCCAAGGTGGACAGCGCTGATTTCCCATTCCGTTCCTACGTGGGCTTCCCTCTGCAAGTGGGCCAGCAATTGATAGGTACGCTGGAGATGTTGAGTTACGAACCTGATGCCTTTCCCGTCAGCGCTCGGTCTGTGCTTGAGGCTCTGTGCAACCAAGCGGCCGTCGTGATTCAAAACGCCCGGCTGTATACCCAAACGGACGAGCGTTTGCATCTGAGTTTGAACGAATTGACCGTTTTGAGCCGCATTGGCCAAGAGTTGAACGCCACCTTGGACCTGGAGCACATACTGAATTTGGCGCTCAAAGAGGCGGTGCGGGTGACCAACGCCAGTCACGGCAACGTCAATCTGATGAACTGGAACACAGGCGCTCTGGAGGCTCGAGCGACTTTGGGCTTTACCCGCGAAGAGCTGGCGATGCGCGAGATTAATCTAACTCTGGGGCGGGGAATCATCAGCCGAGCGGTCCAAACGACCCAACCAATTATCGTGGATGACGTGATTGTAGACCCTGACTATGTCGCCATCGTCCCTCAAACGCGCTCTGAACTGGCGATGCCCATTGTTCATAGGGGTATCGTCGTCGGCGTGATTAATCTGGAAAGCCCTCAAATGGGCGGCTTTACCGAGGCTCACATCAATTTCCTGGAAGCGTTGGCTGCTCAGGCTGCCGTGGCTCTGTCCAACGCGCGCACTTATAAAGAGCAGACGGAGCGCGCTGAACAGTTGCGCCGGCGCGCTGAACAGTTGAGTCACCTGTTTGAAATCGGCCAGACAATGAGGACGGACCGTCCCCTGGAGGACGTGTTGACTGAAGTGGCTTTCGCCGTGCAAGAGACGGTCGATTACAACGTGGCTCTTATCAGTGTGCGGGAAGGAGAGCAGCAGCGACGTATGGCAGCAGCAGGCATTCCTGTCGCTGAATTTGAACGTATCAAGAACGTGCGCCAGCCCTGGTCAAACGTGGGTGCTTTGTTTCAAGAAGAGTTTCGGATCAGCAATAGTTACTATATCCCTTATGAGCGCCGTCAGGTTTATAGTCACCTTGATGTGTTCACGCTAGAGGGCGGCACGTTCGAGCGCCAGCCGGGCAAATGGCATCCGCGGGATATGTTGCTGGTGCCATTGCGCGGCAGTGGCGACACGATTGTGGGTATCCTGTCTGTTGACCAGCCGCGTGATAGCAAGGTGCCTGACCGTGCAAGCGTTGAGGTGCTGGAAATCTTTGCGGCCCAGGCGGCGCTTGCTGTGGAAAACGTCCGGCTCGTAGATGACCTGAAGCAGCGAGCAGCGGAGAATGCTCGCTTGTTCGAGCAGACGCAGCGTCAACTGCAAGAGATGGCCGTGATAAACGAGATCGGTCAGGAGCTCTCAGCGACGGTACATTTGGGTGATCTGCTGGCCGTCCTGCGACAACAGGTGGCAAAGCTGGTGCCGACAGAAAGTTTTTACGTCGCCTTGTGCGATGAGGCCGCTGGCGAAATATCATTCCCGCTCTTCTTACGCCGTGGTGAACTGGTGGGGATCGCTCCTATCAAGGCTAGCGAAGGGTTGACGGGCCACATCGTCAGAACGGGTGAACCCCTGCTATTGGAGGCCAATACGCGACAACTACTGGAGGAGATGGGACTTCCGTGGCTAGGTGACCCGGCGTGCTCTTACCTGGGCGTCCCGATGATGCTGGGTGATGAGGTTGTGGGTGTCATCGCCGTCCAGGATTTTGAGCAGGAGAACGTCTTTGACGCTGGTCATAAGCGTGTACTATCCACTGTTGCGGTGCAGGCTGCTATTGCGATCCAAAATGCGCGCCTGTTTGAGGAGGTGCGATCGTATCGAGACGAGTTGGAGCTGCGTGTAGAGGAGCGCACCGAAGCGTTGGAAAAGGAGCGTGATCGTGTTGAGACGCTCTACCGCATCACCAGTGAACTGGGTACTAGTCTGGATTTGGAGCGGGTGCTCAATCGGGCGCTGACGTTGGTCTTGGAAGCGGTCAAGTCTGAACGAGGCTCTGTTTTTATGCTGGACCCGCAGCGAGACCGGATTGTGCATAAAGCGGTGCTCTGGGCCAAGTCTGAAGACCGGGATGCGCAAACTCACGCGGCACTCCCTGTTGGCGGTGCGCCGACCCGCTTCCGGCGTGGTGAAGGTCTGCCTGGCTGGATCATGGAGACGAAGCAGCCTGTCATCGTGGATGACATGAGTGAAGACTCACGTTGGGTGGAACCAGAGAGCGAGAGCGAATATCGTTCGGTGTTGGCCGTACCGCTCATCGTCAGCGACGAGGCAATGGGTGCTTTGTTGCTATACCACTCTGAATCCAAATATTTTACCCGCAGTCACATGCGGCTGGTGGAGGCCGTTGCTACTCAGGTCGCCTCGGCGATCAATAACGCCGAGTTGTATCACGTTGTCTTTGACTCGGCGAACCGCCTGGGCCGGATGATGAAGGCACAACAAGAGGAGACGACTAAAACTGAGTCAATCTTGGAGGGCGTGGCGGACGGCGTGATGGTAACTGACGCGGTAGGGGGGATCATTCGTTTCAACGCGGCTGCTGAGCGTATCTTGGACACACCGCGCGATCAAGTCTTGGGGCGCTCTATTGATGAGATGTTGGGGCTATACGGTGCTAGCGGCGCTGCGTGGATGAAAGCGATGGAAAATTGGAGAGTTGCACCACCTCAGGCGGGAGAAGAGGCGCTCCTTGCCGAGCGACTGGAATTTGAAGGCCAGATCGTCAGCGTTCTTTTGTCACCGGTTTTTATGCACGACGAGTTTCTAGGCACCGTTTCCCTATTTCGCGATGTCACACAGCAAGTGGCGCTAGAGCAGGCCAAGAGCGAGTTTGTCTCTACTGTGTCGCACGAGCTGCGCACACCTATGACCTCTGTTAAAGGTTACGCTGATCTATTGCTGCTGGGAGCGGCTGGTGAGCTGGAGGAAAACCAGGAACGTTTTATCTCCATCATCAAGACCAACGCCGACCGGTTGACGATGTTGGTCAATGATTTGCTGGACATTGGGCGCATCGACACTCACCGCGTCGAGCTGAACCTCAGAGAAGTTGGACTGATGCACGTAGTGAAGGTGGTGATTGATTCGCTAAAGGGCAAAGCCTTGGAGAAGCGGCAGACTCTCAAGGCTGATATCCCCAATGATTTACCAGCTGTCTTTGCTGACAGGGATCGACTGATTCAGATCCTGACCAATCTGGTCAGTAACGCTCAACAGTACACGCCTACTGGTGGACAGATCACCCTGACTGCCATGCTGCGCGACGAGACGGCGGACGGCGCCGCGCAGGTTCAGGTCAGCGTGATTGACGACGGTATTGGCATCGCTGTGGAGGATCAAGAGAAAATCTTTGAGCGCTTTTTCCGCTCCGATCACCCTCTAGTACAAGAAACGGCGGGAACGGGTCTGGGGTTGTCCATCACCAAATCTTTGGTAGAGATGCATGGGGGAAAGCTGTGGGTGGAGAGCGAGTTGGGCAGAGGTAGCACTTTTTGCTTTATGCTGCCGGTCGCTCAACGTGGTGAAATTTACAGAAGCGAGCGAGGTGTACAGTCGAACGATAATCCGCCTTTGAAAAGCACCGGTGGGTGAGAGATTGAGAAAGGCGTAAAGATACAACGCGAGCTTGTTAAGCCAAGTGTGACGCTCGTTGTGGCATCCTCCGAGCTGTACTCGGACAAAAGCGCAAGTTATACTCAAGTTGAGGTTAGCAATGCCCAAGATACTAGTAGTTGAAGACGAAGCCGATATTCGTGAACTGGTTGCTTTCAGTCTGGTCAACTTTGGGGACTTTGAGGTCGTCAAAGCCAGAAACGGTGTTGAAGCAGTCACAGTAGCCAAAGAGGAAAAGCCAGACCTGATTCTGATGGATGTGCGCATGCCCAAAATGACAGGATATGAAGCGTGCGCTCAGTTAAAGGAGTTTCCTGAGACTAGAGATATCCCGGTTGTCTTTTTGTCGGCCAAGGGCCAGGAAGCGGAGATACAACAGGGCATAGATGTTGGGGCCATAGAGTTTATTCTCAAACCCTTTGCTCCTGATGAGTTGACGGCCAAAGTTCGCAATATCTTAGAGCGTCTGGAAAACCGTTAGGCGAGGCGATGTAGGTAGGCGCATGAGTGCCATTATCATTGATGATGGGTTAGTCCATTTTGAGGCGCTGGGGCGGGGCAACCCCGTGATCTTTTTACACGGTTGGTTAGGCTCGTGGCGCTACTGGGTGCCCGTCATGGAGGAGTTGTCCGTTGAATATCGCGCCTACGCTTTTGACTTGTGGGGCTTTGGCGACTCGGACCGTCGTAATGGCAGCTACGACGTCGAGTCCTATGTCCAATTGCTGGACGGGTTTATTGAGAATCTGGGTATGTTGCACGCACCATTGCCTGTGGTGGGGCATGGCTTGGGGGCGATAGTAGCGGTGCTGTGGGCGGCCCGCAACCCAGGTCGCATAGATCGCATTATGGCTGTCGGCATGCCTTTGGTTGGAGCAGCAATAAATCGGCGTCTGACGACGTCAGGCGCGTTAGGGCTGTTCGACAAGGTCTTTAACACTCCACCGCCGGATTTTGAAGCACTCCGTTTAGAGACATTCAAGGCGGACGAAGCGGCTATCATTGAAAGCGTGCATTCGGTCATGGGGTTGGATATGCAGCGAGAGCTGCAGCGGGTTGACTTGCCTGCGTTGCTGGTGTACGGCGAACGCGATAATATTGTGTCTCCGGACATCGGCGACGCTTTCGCCAGTTCCGAGCTCGTACGCAGTATTTTCTTATCCGAGTCGCGCCATTTTCCTATGCTGGATGAACGCCCCAGGTTTAATCGTCTTTTGCGCGATTTTCTCATCGCTGAGAGCCTGGAGTCGCTGAGCTTGAAAGAAGAGTGGCGTCGCCAGACCCGCTAGTGCCATGATTAATGGCTCGTTGTCCCTCCAGCAAATGAGAGCTGCCGGAGGGGTGTTTTTTGGAGTAGGGGTTAGGAGGTCAAAATGAACAAGCGATACGTCGTTATTGCCGACATTATGCTTGTATTGGCTGCTCTGGCTTGCTACCGATCTGTCCCAACGCCTACGCCACTACCCTTGACGTCCGTTCCGACTCTCCCCGCGGGTGACGATGAAACCCCGGTCTCGCCCACCGACACGCCATTGCCTGAAGCGACGACACCCCCTTCTCTCGCTACGCCGACGCAGGGTACACCGGTGTGCGTGTACAATTTTAGCTTTGTCCTCGATGTCACGATTCCTGACGACACAGAGTTAGAGCCGGGTGTTGCCTTTGTCAAGACCTGGCGTGTGCGCAACAGCGGCACGTGCGCTTGGGAATCGGGAACCGCCTGGGCCTTTTACTCGGGCGACAAGTTGAGTGGACCCGACTCGGTCAGTGTGCCGATTGTCGAGCCCGGCAGCACGGTCGATATCTCGGTCAACCTCGTTGCGCCTGCCACACCCGGGACCTATACTGGCTACTGGCAGATGCGTCGGCCTAACGGGCAGACCTTTGGCACGCCTAGCTATGTGCGTATCATCGTCGCCGGTGACCAAAAGACCGCTACTGCGACTCCGACCGCCAGCGCGACAGCTGAGCCTGGCGTTGGTCCTACCATCAAGAACTTCCGGGCCAACGTAGAGGAGGCTGATCCCGGCGACACCATCACCCTGGAATGGGAGACGGAAGACGCCACTAGCGTTACGCTTTATCACCTCATGCCCACCGGTCAACTGGGCAGCTATTGGGATGTGGAGGCCAGTGGGACTTTTGATTACGAGATTGATATCGACGAACGTAATAGCACCGGGTTTGTGCTCTTTGCCGGCGATGAGCAGGGTTATATCGATCAAGCGACGCTGTTTATTGTGCTTCGTTGCCCCGACCTATGGTTCTTTGCGCCTGCACCCGACGAGTGCCCGTCAAGCCCTCCGATCATCTCAGATGCTGCCGAGCAGCACTTTGAGCACGGCACTATGATCTGGGTCATGCAGCAGGACCTGATTTACGTGCTCTTTGACGACGATCAGGGCGTCCAGTGGCGTGTTTTTTCCGACGAATGGGAAGAGGGAGAGCCAGAAGACGATCCGACACTTGTACCACCGACCGGGTTTTTCCAGCCGGTGCGGGGCTTTGGCCTGGTCTGGCGCCAAAATTCGGACGTGAGTAGCCGGTTAGGCTGGGCTGCTGACATTGAATTGGGGTTCTCCACCTTTGTGCAATACACCTCCCGCGCCAAGTACAACGATGTCTATATGCGCTCCCTGGACGGCAAGGTTTGGCGGCTCTTGCCCATGTCTAGTGGTTGGGAAAAGGTACCGTAGCGCGCCCAAAGGTATGGCATAGCAGGAGAGGACGCTGGGCTTTGCCTGCCCTCGTTGCGACGCAGTGGGGGGCAAGCCGAGAAGTATCCTTGGAACCTCCGAACAGGGCAGAGACGGATTGTCGGTGCAGCAGAAGGGGAAGAGGGGGGAGGATGGGGGAAGAGACGGTGGTTATTGATTTTGGGGGTCCTCACAATCACTGCCTGTGGGGGAGGGGATGGCCCGCGTCACACCGCGTCCCCCACAGCTTCTACGCCGGCAGACCTGGTTACCCCATCTGACTCGACACCGAGCGTGCCCTCGGCATTCCCCACCGCACCTACGTCCGAGCCCTTGTCTGCTCCAGAAGCTTCGCCGTTGCCGACCGCCGCTGCCACTCGCCAGGCGGTCGTGCCCACGCCAGCGCCTGTGATCCCTTCAGGGCCGTTGCCGTTGCTGCAGGGCCGCGTTACGCTTGGACCCGCTGTCTCAGCGTGTGTTGGTCGAGGTTTGTCCGTCGGTGAAGACGGCATCGTCTACACTTTGGGTCAGCGCGACGGTCAGCCGTGCGCCTCAGCCATTGACCCGATAACCGGCGTCGTCGAGCCGGCTGACCCGGCCCTGGTGTCCCCGACACCTGTAGACAGTCTCCTTGAGGCATCCGATCCAACGCGCGGACGCGTTTACGTGACCGAGGGCAGCCGCGTCATCGCTTACGATACGGACGGGCAGGAGATTGGCCCGGTGTTGGCCCTGCCGCCGGGTGAGCCTGAGGGGTTTAGCTTTTCTACCGCTCTGCGACTGGATGAGACTGCTAACCGGCTTTACCTGAGCTACCAGGACTTTGACGGCCAGGCGTGGCTGGCCATGGCTGATCTCAACATCGGCGAGACCGTCGCTGACGTCCCTGTGCCCGCTGGCCCCTGGGCAAGGTGCGATGTGCTTTCAGCGTGCGTCACACCGCGGTTGTTCTTTGCTGACGCCAACACTTTTGTCGTCCTTGACGGCGCGACGTTAGAATTGATCAATCGCCTTTCGCTCTCTCGCCGCCCGACCGCTGCGGTGGTAGACCCGGCCGGCGGACGTCTGTTTGTCGCCGACGCTGGCGGTGACTTGCACATCCTCGACCCGACGACGATGACGGAATTGGATCGGTTGACCGGCGTCGGCGCGTCCGTGGACCTGGATCCCCAGTTGGGCCAGCTTTATGCCGGTGACCGTTACAGCGGAGGGGTTCAGGTGTTCGATCTGGCCACGCTCGAATGGCTGGGGCAGATTCCTCAGCCTGGACAGCCCGTCGCCAGCCCGGCCGACGGGCGGGTTTACATTCTGGAGGAGGGTGTTTACTGGGCAGACGGCGTGACGCTGCAGCTCAGCGCCGGGCGGACGGTGCGGAACAGTGGCTGCAATGGGTGCGCCTACCCCACCGGCGTCGTCGTGGACCCCAACAGTGGTCTGGTCTACACGGCCACCTATGGCGTTTGGGTGGGCAAGCCGGGTCCGACCAGCCAGGCTGCCGTTGACCCGTTGACCGGGCGCGCCTTTGTCGCCCGCACCACCGGTGGCTACCAGGTGGCCTATAGCCTGGCTGTTTTCGCGGATCTGTCGTTGGGTGAACCCCTCCTTTGGCTAGACGGCCTCTATGGCCAACCACTCTACAACCCGGTCAGCGAGCAACTCTATCTGGCCCACGGCGGGCGGTTGTTGGTCCTTGACGGCCAGACCCTCGAATTCCTGGGTGGCGCGACGGTTCAGCCAGCCCCACGGGATGCGAGCGGGGAGGCCTTGGCTCAACAAGATGTAAATCTGGTGTTGTTTACGGTGGATGGGGAGAATGGGTGGCTGTATGGGGC
>CBFDAD010000049.1:0-8261 GCA_965602705.1 uncultured bacterium | reverse complement strand
AGACCTGGCTTTCGCACAGGTCGGTAATCCCCTCCCCCGTCGCCACGTCCATCACTGTCAGGCCCGAGAGCACCCGGTGGCGCTCGCCGCGCAGACGGCGCAGCATCGCGCGCGCGTGATCGGCGTCGCGCGGCTTGCCCAATATCTTCCCTTTGTGAACGACGATCGTGTCAGCCGCCACCACAACCCCCTCACCCACCTCGCGGGCCACCCACGCGGCCTTGAGCTGGCTGAAGCGTTGCGGCACCTCGGCCGGCGCTTCGCCCGGCAGCGGCCGCTCTTCCACGTCCGGCACCCGCACTTCGAAGGGAATCTCTAGCAGCGCCATCAACTCGCGTCGCCGCGGTGAGGCGCTGGCCAAAATTATGCGTCGTTGACTCTTCACTCACTCACCCTTTAATCAGTAATGTATGACGACCAGCGTGCCCACGCTGGCCCAATTGTACAGCCACTCGGCCTGAGGCGTCGGCAGATTGACACAGCCGTGGCTCATCGGCTGCCCAAAGTTGTTGTGCCAATAGGTGCCGTGCAACCCGTATCCCCGATAAAAGTACATCACATAGGGCACGTTGGGCAGATAATAGCCCGGCCCTGACATGGGCGCCGACCTGTATTTCACGTATATCTTGAACCGCCCGGTGACGGTCGGCGTGCGTGGCAGCCCGGTGGAGACGGTCACGCTGCGCACCGGCGTCTGCCCTTCATAAGCCACCAGGCGCTGATGGGTCAGATCTACGTCTATCCAGCGAAAGCCCGCACCGATGTGAGTTGTGGGGAGCGGCGTGGGCGTGGCGCTCGCGACCGGCGTGGGGGTGGCCGTCGGCGTCACGGTGGCCGTCCTGCGAAGCAGGGTGAGCGTCGGCGATGGCAGGGGGGAAGCGGTCGGACTGGGCACCTCGGTCGCTGTCGGGCTGGGCACAGGGGTGGGCGTGTCCGGAGGAGCGGTTGGGGTGCGGGTGACGACGGCGACGATAGGCACCGGGGTCGGCGTCGCCTGCGGCAAGCCCAGCCCTACCCCGGCAAAAGCCACCGTCGCCAGTCCACCTATCAGCACCAACATCAAGATCGTAAAATATGCCGGCTTTCTGGGCCGGCGCCGATCCTGCTTCGCGGGACGGCCCGCGCGTGACACGGGGGGCGCCATCCTTTGCGGCCGGGCCCGTTTTCGCGCCCAACGAATCGCAGCGTGCGCCCGCTGGTTGGTTGGCTCCACCTCCAACAGCCGCGCCAGGTACACCAGGCTGGGACGCCCGCCCCCGGCCAAGTAGGCCAGCCACAGCAACGCAGCGGCGTGATCGGGCCTCACCGCCAGCACGGACTCGAAAAAGTACCGCGCTTCCGCGCGTTTTCCCGCGAGGGCGGCTGCCTTGCCCCGCTTCATCAGTTGCTGAACCTGGCGCGAATCCCCGCTCGGCGACAGGGTCTGCCGCGTCTGGCGCTTGGCATCACCAGGCTGGCTCATCGCCTATCACTCCTCAATAATCCCCTCCCCCTTTAGGAAACACAGCAGGCCATCAATGATGCCTTGTGCGACCAGGTCCGGGCGTTGGGTCAACAGCGCCCGGTCAGCTAGCATAAAACCAACCTCGATGATGGCGCCCGGCGTATTGGGGTTAATCTCGTAAAAAGTGTGGTACTGGGTCATATCGTGCGTGATGCTGCCCTCGTGAAAGTCCAACCCGGTGCGTGCAGCGTAATGTCCAACCAGACACGCAACCAACCGGTCTTCGATTTCAGGCACGTGACTATCGGACACACGCGCGACCTTGAAACCCGTCGCCTCCGCATAGAGACAAGAATCCGCGTGAATCGACAGAAAAACGTCGGCCTGGTAGCCAGCTAACCGGTCGTCCCACTCTTGCAACAAGTCAACTTGATAACCATACCGTTGCAGCTCAAACACGACCCGCTGCGCCACCTCAAGATTGACCTCCAACTCGGTCAGTTGATTAGGGGTGCCCTCATCACACACAGCGCCCACGTCAAGACTTTGCTGGCCTTCCTCGCCCAACCACCAATGCCCGGCCACGATACCGATGCGGGGCACGTCGGGCGGGGGGGTGAGCGTAGGCGGCGGCGGCGTAGCGGTCAGAGTGGGTCCGACGTCAAGTGTGTGCGTCGGTAACGGCGGGGACGCAGCATCGTCCGATTTCCCACGGGACAAGAGCAGCACGCCTACGATCGCCAGGATACACACAAAGACCACCACCTGGGCGGTCTTTTGCCCTGCTTCGAGCCAGCCCCGGCGTATATTCCCGCTCGAGTCGCTCACCGACGTATTTCTCCCAGCACTTGCAAGAAGCGCCCCGGATGGCACACGATGGACCTCTTGCAGCACTCTATCCTGGCGGACAAGTCAAGGGTATGTACGGGTGTGTTTCATTTCGGTTGAACGAGGAGGGATGCCTACTCCTCAACTCATTTGAAACGCACCCATATGATACTCAAATTGTGCCCTTTCGTCAAAACAGGCCCAGTAGGGGATATCAAAGTAGACGCCGAGGCCCTCCCTCAATCCCCCCCTCAGTCCCCCCCAATGGGGGGGAAGGCCGCTAAGAATCAGCCAATTGTCAGCCACACATCATAAACCCTGCCGCGGAACAGCTATGATAGTATTGCAGAACTGCACGACTTGACAGGGGGAGTTTTTCCGTTAGAATCGCACCGGTTTGTATTCTCCCCAGGTGCCAGGCACCTGGGCAGCTACATCAGCTTGATAAAAGACGAACCAAGGAGGGAATATGGACGCAATCGTCGTTCAAGAATTGCGCAAATATTACGGCGAGACCAAAGCGGTGGACGGCATCAGCTTCAACGTGCACCAGGGAGAGGTTTTCGGTATGCTCGGCCCCAACGGCGCAGGCAAGACCACGACCGTCGAGATTATCGAGGGATTGCGCGTGGCCGACAGCGGCCAAGTGACCGTGCTGGGAATGGACGTGCGCAAGAACACAGGAAAAATCAAGGCGCAGATCGGCGTGCAGTTGCAGACGACGACACTCTTTCCCTTGCTTACGGTGCGCGAGGTGATCAACCTTTTCCGCAGCCTTTACCCTGGACCCGTCAACGACGCCGACTATGTGATCGACCTGGTGGACTTGAGGGAGAAGCAAAACACCCGCAGCAAGGACCTATCGGGTGGCCAACAACAGCGACTTTCGATGGCGCTGGCCCTGGTCAACAAGCCCGAAATCACTTTTCTCGACGAGCCGACCACGGGCCTGGACCCGCAAGCGCGACGCAAGATGTGGGACGTGATACAGCAGCTCAAAGACGAGGGCTCAACCGTTATGATGACCACCCACTATATGGAAGAGGCGCAGCGGTTGTGCGATCGCGTTGCCGTGATTGACCGGGGTCACATCATCGCCCTGGACACACCCGAAGATTTGATCGACGCCTACTTTAAGGAAAGCGCTATCGAGTTCGAACTCAACGGCGGCACCGTCGATCTGCAATTGTTGAAAGGACTCGCTGGGGTAACCGATGCCTGCCAGAGTGGCAAAGAGGTCACGCTGTATAGCAAAGCTGTGCCCAAAACGCTGACCGAGCTAACCGACTTTGGTGAGGCGCACGATCTCACGCTGGATGACTTGCACGTGCGCCGCGCCACTCTGGAAGACGTGTTTCTCAAGCTCACTGGCCGGAGGATCCGAGAATGAAATCCTTTCTTTCTATGTTGAACGCTGGTTTCAAAGAGTTCGCGCGCGACCGCATGGCCATGTTCTGGACGTTGGCCTTTCCCATCATGTTCATCCTGATCTTTGGCGTGCTCTTTTCCGATCAGGAATCCGGGGCGTATCCGGTGGGAGTGGTGCTCGAAGACGAAAACGACCAGGTGGCGCTGGGTTTCTTTTGCATGTACGAGATGGCTGACCGCGAGGACGGAGACGACCCGCCCATCAGCAGCGACGACCTCCAGTTGTGCACCCCCTGGTTCGAACAGGCTCAGGCGATGGGCTTTACGGGCGCTGATATCCCCTCAGAGGCCGCCGAGTCGTCGCAACTGCCCCTTTACATCCACCGTGGCACGCTAGATGAGGAACTGGAAAAACTGGGCAACGGCGACCGGCAGGCCGTCATCGTCTTCCCGTCCGGTTTCGGCGAGCAAGTGAGCCAGGGACTGGCGGGCGGTGATGCGATGGCGAACGTGCAAATCCATTACGACCCCAGCCAGACGACCAGCGCCCAAATCATCACCTCGATCATCTCCAGCCTGCTCGACGCCTACGACCGGCAGCTAAGCGGCACGCAACCGCTGATCAGTGCGGACCTTCGCACCACCACCACCGATCAATTCAGCTACATCGACTTTTTCGTGCCCGGTGTGATCGCGGTGTCGTTGATGCAACTGGGGCTCTTTGGCGCGCTGAACCTGGTCAGCCTGCGCGAACGCAAGATCCTCAAGCGCCTGGGCGCGACGCCCCTACCCCGTCGCACCCTGGTGCTGAGCCAGGTGGTCTTGCGGCTGGGGATCGCCGTCTTACAGACAGTCGTCATTCTGGTCTTTGGGAAACTGGTCTTTGACGTTCAACTCGGGAACCAAATCCTGTTGATGGTGGCCTTTATCCTGCTGGGCGGCCTGACCTTTGTGGCCATGGGCTACATGGTGGCAGCGCTGGCCCGCACTGAGGCGGCCGGTAACGCCATCGTGCAGGTGCTACAATTCCCCATGATGTTCCTCTCGGGCGTCTACTTTCCGACCGACTTTGCGCCCGATTGGCTCCAGCCGGTGATCAAAGTGATGCCCCTGACCTACCTGGGCGATGCGCTGCGCCAGGTGATGGTCGAGGGCAGCAGCAAGCTCTTCCCCCTGTCATTGGACGCCCTGGTGTTGGGCGGATGGCTGGCGGTCAGCTTGTTCGTCGCGTTCCGGTTCTTCCGCTGGGAGTAAATATGACATCTTCCCGGAAGCTCGGCTTCCGGGAAGATGGTCCGATTATCCGCGTTCTCCAAACCCCGCCGGGGCGCTGCCCGCTAAAAACGTCTCCAGATAGCCCGCAAAGCCGTCGGGGCAACTCTCTGTGTAGCGCATGATTTCCCCGCCGTCCACTGGATAGAACGGGTGGCAAGAGGTAGGCCACGCGCCACCCGGCGCGTGGACAACGGCGTTCACGCGCAAACCGCTGATTTCCACCGGTCCCTCCAGGCGTTCGACCACTTCTTCGGCCGTGACGATGACCCGTTCGGCCACCAATCCCAACTCCATATCCACGGCCATATTGCCGCCAATGTGCGCGTTGCCGCTCCAGTCGGCGCGCAACGCGTGAATCACGGCCACGTCACACTTTACCGCCGGGAAAGCGACGTATTGCTCTGAACCGTACGGGTCGTCAACCAGCTTGACGTCAGGGCGCACCCGCAGCATGTCGGTGCCGATCCAACCCAGGCCGGGCGTAAAACTCACGCCAGCCAACGTCGCCCGCAGGCCAAACGCGAGACTGGCCTCCGTCTCTTCAATCACCCGCACCTGACCAGCGGTGGCCAGCCTGGTAAACATCGGCGCCAGGCCAAAAGCCTCCAGTCCAAAGTAACAGGAACGCACCTGGTCGACCAGCCCAGCCCCGACCAGCAAGTCGCTCTCAAAGCCGGCGGTGAAACACAACAACGTCAGGTCCCGCGGGCGCGAACTGCGCCGCAGCAGTTCACGCACAAAAGCGACCGGCCGCCGGTAGAGAGTGATCCCCCCCAGGGCCAGCACATCGCCGTCGTGGACCAATTGGACAGCCTCGTTTAAAGCAGTACGTTTATCCATGCCAGCCGCCATCATACGTTAACCGCTACCTTTCCAACCTTGAAGGTGCAAAATTCATCACCCAGGGCCCGGCAAGCGATCTCCTGGTACTCAAAGACCTTACCGCCGGTGACGAATATACCCCCTTCGTAAAGCACGCCCAGCCACATGGAGCAAATCGGCTTATCAGCCGCCAGACCGGCACAGCAGGGGCATTCTCTCAACGAGTAAGTGAAATAATCGCCGTGATCCTCGACAACGTGCGTGACCTCGACGCCCGCTTCCTTCCGGTAGAGGTTTCTGAAAAGCTGGGCCGAACTCATCAGGCCCAACTTGACACGCAGCTCCGTCCCCATCGCTTTGAGCGCTAACGCCTGCAACCCCAGCCAATCGTCTTGTTCCTCAACCATCATCTTGGCAGATAAACGACCGATGCGCCTGGCAAAGCTACCCGCCGCGCGGCCATAGAAATCGAGGATGGCCCGGTTCAAAGCAGCGTACTCTTGGAACGTCCGTCCAGTAAAGCGCAGCTCGGCCGGGGGATAGTTGCCGATAAAGTGTTCCAACCCGGCCTGGCGCAAAATGACAACCATGCCTTTCTCGCCGGACACCTCTTCCACTGCCTCCAGCGCCCAGCGCATGTGCGCGTCGGTGATGGGCAACTCTACCATCGGATCGGGCCTATCAGTGATCATCATAAAGAGCCTCCTAGTTCGCTTCTAGCGATTACCAACCACCACCGGTCAGCCAGCTATCCATCACATCCTAGATCAACCGCCAGGTCGGCGCTGCTCAGGGGCGCACCGGTAGCCCGCAGCACCTTGTCCGCCCACGGCAACGACGCACCCGGCGCGTAATAATTCTCTACCAACCAGACCCCGGCCCGCGGTTCATTGACCAGGCGACCAAAACGCCGTCGTAGCGCGGCCAACGTTTGACTGGCTACCATCTCGGCGATGACATAATTTTGCACGTAAATCGGATGCGACGTCCAGAACGCGCTGTCGGCCCATCCCGGCGCCTCGTCACACGGCACACCCAGGTAATCAGCGTAGACGTCACGCAACACGGCCGACAGGTCACCATCCACGTCTTGATAAGCGCGATACTCAAAGGTCGCCTGGGCCATGAGCGTTCGCAGCCGATAAACCGTGCGTCTGGTCCAGGTTCGCCGCGAGGCCGCCGCCTGATCCGGCGTAATGCCGTTGTGTCCCATCAACCACTCTGGCTCCGAGGCCAATCGCTGCCAGATACTGGCCATGGCCTCATTAAAGGCCGACGACTCCAGATGCAGGGCCGGCGAGCTTGACTGCACGCAGCGGTGATACACCGCGTGACCGAACTCGTGGAACAAAACGTCATAGGCAGCGTGCCCATCCCGTGGGTTGAGCAGGACGCGCACGTCATCGGGTGGGCGCACGGCGTAACACAGACCGGCGTAAGGCGTGTCCACCGCGTCGACTCGCACACCAGCGGCCGCTTCGCCCAAGCCCATACCCTCGGCGACCGCCCGCACGGCCTGGAGTGATTCATCACCAGGAAAAGCCGCCTCGGGCAACGGCGCTTCCCGCTCGGCGGCGAAAGCCAGGTCCCACGGGCGCAAACCCTCCTCAAGAGACAGGCGCCGGGCCGCTTCCGCCAACCAGGCGCGGTAAGGCGCGTCGGTCAGGCGCCGCAGCTCGTCGAACCAATCTTCCACCCGCTGGCGACTCAGACCTGTGACGGTCAGCGCCAGGTCGACAAAGCCATCATAGCCTAGCTCGCGCGCCCTCTTTTCGCGCCGGCGCATCAGCTCGCGCACATCGGCTCCGATGCGAGCCGCCAGCGGCTCCATCGCCAACCAGGCCTCACGACGGCGGGCGCGGTCAGGATGCCGGCGCAACGTGTCGGTCCGCCCGGCGCGACTGACCGGCGCACCATCGATTTGAGGCTGAAAGGCGAGAATGGCCTGATCGATGCGGTTACGCAGCTTGTAGACCTCGGGCCGTGCCTCGATCGCCGCCCAGAGAAACCGGCGCGACAGCAAGGTCATCCGTCGGGACAGAGACACATCGCGCAACCGTCCCTCCCAGCGGTTCAATATGGCCCGCATCTGATCATCCGACAACAAAGCCGAACGCGTCGCCTCCAACTCCCCCAGCTCGTGGTCGCTCATCCGGCCAAAATGCTCCCGCCATTGGGCGTCAGCGTAGGCCACGTCCATCGCCTCCAGCCGACGCTCCAGTCCATCCAGGAGAACGCGCAGAGCCATCTCGGCCATCGGCGCCTTTTGTGCTTGGTTTGAGACCATCATCTTTCCGACCAAAGTCACTTGCTCCAAACGCTCAACTAGTGTACCCTAAGCTAGTGGGAAAATCAAGCTAAACCCGGAGGACAATCAAGCTTCGACGATGAACATTCCACTCAAGCAGTACTGGGAACTTTTAGCCGGCCATATCAAGCCCCAAAAAGGTCGATTCTCATTGCTGGCGCTCCTGCTATTGGGCAGCATTAGCCTGCAGGTCGTCAACCCGCAAATCGTGCGCAC
>CBFDAD010000048.1:0-8279 GCA_965602705.1 uncultured bacterium | reverse complement strand
GAGCTGGAGGTCCTTCCGGCCTGCTGCCGGCGGGTGGTCCTGCTGGACGCCGGCCTGCACATCCAACTGGCCAACCCCGCAGCCCGCCAGGCGCTTGTCGCTCTCACCGACATCGACGCGGATGCCGGCCAGCCCCTGATCCACTTGGGGCCACAACCCCTGGCCGACGTCCTGGCCCGCTACGCCGACCCATTGCCGGCAGAAATCACCCTCTCCACGTCCTCGCCGCGCATCTTTGAAGCTCAGGCACAGCCTATTGGTGAAGGACAGGCGCGCCAGTGGGTGCTAACACTGCGCGAGGTCACACAGGAGCGAGAGTTGCAGCGGCAGATGCAGGTCCAAGAACGGCTGGCCACCGTCGGTCAACTGGCCGCCGGCATCGCCCACGACTTTAACAACATCATGGCCAGCATTGTGCTCTACGCTGGGATGCTCCTCCGCTCCCCCAATCTCTCTCCCAAGGAGCAAGCCCGCCTCAACACCATTCGCCAGCAGGGACACCGCGCTGCCAACCTCGTCCAACAAATCCTCGATTTTGCGCGCAAGTCCGTGATGGAGCGCAAACCGCTCGACCTGATCCCTTTCCTGAAAGAACTGGAAAAGCTCCTGATGCGCACCCTGCCGGAGACCATCCGCCTCCACCTGGACTATGACCACGACGACTATGTGGTCAACGCAGACCCCACCCGCATCCAGCAGGTGGTGATGAACCTGGCTCTCAACGCCCGCGACGCCATGCCCCACGGCGGTGAACTTTGCTTACGGCTCGACCGCTTCCAGTTATCTCCCAACCAGACTCCCCCCCTCATCGACATGCCGCCCGGCGATTGGGTGAAACTGACCGTCTCCGATACCGGCACTGGCATCCCCGCTGACGCGATGCCCCACATCTTTGAGCCCTTTTTTACCACCAAGCAGGTTGGCAAGGGAACCGGTCTGGGACTGGCGCAAGTATATGGCATCATCCACCAGCACGAGGGGCACATCGGGGTGCAAAGCCAGGTGGGCCAGGGCGCGACTTTTGCCGTCTACCTGTCCGCGCTGGAACTGCCCGGGACCGCACCACAGGTCTCGGACGGGGAAACCCTGATCCAGGGACACGGCGAGACGATCCTGGTGGTCGAGGACGACCCCATCACGCGGGCAGCAGTCGTCGAAATCCTGGATGACATAGGTTATCAGGTCTTGAACGCTGTCAATGGCCAACGAGCCCTCACACTCTTTAGCAGCGAGGTCGCGTTGGTGATCAGTGACCTGGTGATGCCAGAAAAAGGAGGGGTCGCGCTGCACGCCCAACTCAAGGCGGACCACCCCGAGGTCAAGATGATCGTGATCACGGGCTATCCGCTGATCGATGGCGGCAGAACGCTGCTGGAGCAAGGTGTCACGGCCTGGCTTCCCAAGCCCTTCTCCGCCGACGAGCTCGCCCGGGCGGTGCAGGCAGCATTAGAGTGAAAGGCGCGGCACGGTCGCAATTTCCTGCCGCGTCGGCGTGCCAGCCCATCCCGCTCGACTAACCGACAGTGCCGCCACGCGGTTGGCAGAATCGGCAGCAGACCAGGGATCATTGCTCTGCCATAGCCGCACAAAAAAGGCAGCCGCAAAAATATCACCAGCGCCGGTTGGGTCCACTTCGGACGCTGGCGCAACCGGCACGTGGCGCTTCTTGCCACCGGCGTAGACCAGGCAACCCTCAGCCCCCAGAGTCACGACCAGGACCGGAGTCAAACGGGCCAGACGGGCGATGTGCGCTTCGTCGCCAGCGACGTCATCGCGGCTGATGACGCCAGCGCTAACCCTTGGTAGCAAATCGACTGCGCCTGGCCACTCACTGGCACATACGCGCCCAGCATAGTCCCGCGCGCGCATCCAACCCTGAGGGGTGACGCCGACCATAGCACCGGGAAAGGCTTCAGCCAAGGCAGGGTCGCATTCTCCCAAAAGGGGCGCCAGATGCACGATGTCTGGCCGGCGCCACCCCGGCGGCACAGCCTCCAGGTCCAGTGGCGCCGCCAGGGCGTGCAAAAACTGCTCCCGCCCCGACGACGTATAGACGTTCTCAAAGGTCGTCGTCGCCTCAGCCGGTCGTCGCACCACCTCTATTCCGGACAGCACCGAGTCCAGATCTAGGTCACGAGCAGCGCTGGTGATAACAGCCACCTGGCAGCCCAAGGCCAGCGCCACGCGCGCTGAGTAAGTCGCGGTCCCGCCAATAGTAAAGCTACCATCTGGCAGCAAATCCTGGGTAACGTGGCCAATGATCAAATATTTCATAGGCAAATGAAAAAGGTCATTCCAAAGCAAAAACTACCACAGACCCATCATCGGGTCTATGGTAGCCTTTCATCGCCGGCCATTGCCAACAGGCCTATTGGTGCTCACGCAAAAAGATAGTGACCTTGCGGCTCTCCCCCTGGCCGACACTCTCGGTCTCCACGTCCGGGTGATGGCGCAGCTCGACATGAATGACGCGGCGCTCAGCGGGCGACATCGGCTCCATCACCTGGCGGCGCCCCGTTGCCACGACGCGTTCAGCCATACGTTGGGCCAACTGTCGTAGACTGCGTTCACGTCGGACACGGTACCCTTCCACATCCACTACGAGATTCACCCGTCGCTCGACCTCGCGTCCGACGATGAGCCGGGTCAAATACTGGAGCGCGTTCAAGGTCTCGCCACGACGCCCTATCAACATACCCAGGTCGCGCCCCCGCACATTCAACATCAGCTTGTGATAATCCTCTTCGTCCTGCGGTGATTTGATGTAATCCTCAACTCGCGCGTGCACGCCCATCTTCTCCAACAGTTCTTCCAGTGTCTGGCGTGCCACAGGCGCAACGCTCCGCAACCCCTCCTCGACTGTCATCTCCGTGGCCGACGGCGCTTCCATCGATAACCCGGCGGCTTCAGCAGTAGGAAAGGATTCAGGTGCGGCTGCCGTCTGCACAGGCGCGGAAACAGGGGCTGGCGCGGAGGGCTCCTCCTCTTCTACCGTAGGCGTCGCCTCTACCGTCAACCGGACCCGGGCGAGTCGGGCACCGATACCCAGTAAACCCCGACTGCCCTCGTCGAGTACCTCAATCTTGACAACATCTTGTCCCACCCCCAATATTTCCAAGCCAGCGGCGATCGCCTTTTCTACGCCGCTGCCGCTGCTCTCGATTTCACGCTTTGTCTCCACCGTGTTTTTCTCCCAAAGGAACTGCCTTGATGGCTATCAAGGTTGTGTTTTTTCGACTTGCTTTTTCTCCTGGCGGGTTTCCTCTGTTTCGCTTTCCGTCTTACCCTTTGCTGGTCGCGGCTTTCGAGACGACTTGCGATTGGCCTGGGAATCTTTCTCCCAGCGATGCCGAAACCAGCGGTTGATAATGAAATACTGGGCCACGCCGACCACGTTGGACATGACAAAATAGATCGCTAGAGCCGACGAATACTGGAGCGCAAAAAAGCCCAGCATCAGCGGCATCATAATCTGCATCGACTGGTTCATACTAGCGCTCTGAGCGTCGGCGCTGGGCGCAGTCAGCAGCTTTTGCTGTGCCCAAGTCGTGAAAACCACCAGAACCGGTATGATGTAAAAAGGATCGGGGCGTCCCAGGTCCAGCCAGAGAAAGCGGTCGTTCAAAGGCACCAACGCCGACAGACTCGGCAGGTATACACGCGACGCCAGATCAACCAACTGCAGCGGGCTACCTGCCAACACGCGGACAATGGACTGGTAAAGGCCAATGAGCACCGGAAACTGAATCAACGTCGGCAAGCAGCCACCCAAAGGGCTCACCCCGAACTCATTGTACATCCGCATCTGCTCTTGGGCCAGCTTTTCCCGGTCATTCTTGTATTTTTTTTGGATCGCCTGCCACTCTTTGCTGCCCTGCAGCGCTTGCATCATCACCATGGAGCGTTGTTGCTTGAGCGACAGTGGAAATACAATGATGCGGATTAGAATAGTGAGAGCGATAATCGCCAGGATAAATTGGTTCCCCAGCACGCTGTAGAACAGCAGCAGGGCGTTAATCATCGGATTAATAATCAGCAAATCCCACACAGATCTTACTACTCCTCTCGGCGCGGGTACGTCCAGCGTTCAGCCCCGCTCTCAGGATTAAGAGCGACCAACTGAACCTTGGCATTGTGAGGCGAAACCAGTAAATATTCGTCTTCGATCACCATCTGGCTGAAAACCGGGCCTTCCAGCGACAGCGCCCACGCCTGGGTCCCATCGCTAGCCCTGACTGCATAGACTTTGCCCTCTCGGGTGCCGAAAAAGAGTAAACCATCCACCAGTAGGGGAGTGACGCGCACGCCACCTTCTGTCTTGGAGGTCCAGCGCTCGCTTCCAGTGCTTGCGTTCAGCGCGTAGAGCTTGCCAGACAGATCGCCGAAATAGATGGTATCACCATCCACCAGTGCTCCCCCCCAGACCCAACCATCCGTCTTGAAACGCCAGCGCTCCTCCCCTCCCTCGGCCTCAACAGCATAAAACGTGCTGTTCAGAGCACCAAAGTAGAGCACACCATCACTCAGCGCCGGCGCACCCACCAGGGCGCCACCCGCGTCAAAAGCCCACAACTGCTCGCCGCTCTCCAGGTCTACGGCGTACACGTGATGATCCATAGCAGCGACATAGACCCGGTTACTGTCGTTGTCTAGCAAGGGCGTCGACCAAATGGCACCATCCGCCTTTAAGAGCAATCGCTTCTCCTGGGATTCGCTCTCAATAAGATAGACCTCGCCCTTGCCATTACCCACGATAATTCCATCATCCGTGGACACGGCGCCCTCAACTATCGTCGCGCCAGTCTCGACAGCCCAGTCCTGCGTTCCCCCATCCCGGCGAATGGCGTGTAACTTGCCATCACCAAATCCCCCTACGACAACTTGATCCTCCGTCAGCAAGGGGGTTGCGTAGAAAGGGCCAGTCAGTCGGTCTGGCTCAAGGGGAAAAGCCCAAAACTCGGCGCCACTCTCAAGATTAAGCGCGTATACTTGCTCATTGGCGGCCAGATAAACGGTGTCATCGCCGACAGTGATGCCAAACCAACTGGCTGCCGGGGCACCGCCGCCGCAACTGGTGAGCAAGGTCATTGCACCCAGGGCAATAAGAATAAGAATAGGGAGCACGCGTCGCTCCCGCGCATTTGGCTTCAACGTCACCTCCTAAAGGGCATATCTAGGGTACCGGATCATAGCCGCCAGGGTTAAAAGGGTGGCAGCGAGAGATGCGCCTGATGGCAAGCCCACCACCGCGCAACAAACCGTACTTGCCAATCGCCTCGTAGCCATATTGAGAGCAACTCGGCGAAAACCGACAACTAGGGGGCAAAACACGTCCTAACGTCAACTGGTAGAAACGTATCAGGCCCAATCCCAGCCATTTCATCAATCTATCTCCGTCTCAACGAGGGGGGGACCCAACACCTTGAGCAAACCTGCTCGTCCCAGAAGCTGGGCCACGGCCTGAGCTACATCCTGATACGAGGCGTTGGCCAGCGGCTTGCGGGCGACAAACACCACGTCCCAACCGCCACACATCGACCTGAGCCAAGGCCGCACGGCCTCCCGCACCAGTCGCCTGGCACGCACCCGAACCACCGCCCCGCCAACGCGACGACTCGCGGTGACACCCACGCGTACCTGGTTCAAGTCATTAGCCGAGACGATCAAAACCAGCAGGCGATTGGTCCAGGAACGTCCCGTGGCGCGCACACGCTGAAAGTCACTGCTACGCCGCAGCCGGCTGGCCCGCGGAATCCCCACGCTAACTCTAAGCTTTCCAGTTTACTTTCTTGACGTGGCGTGGCGCGACCGCCAGTCGATGGCGCCCCTTACTTCGCCGAGCCTTGAGCACCCTACGCCCGCCACGTGTTTTCATACGCGCGCGAAAGCCGTGCACCCGCGCCCGCCGTCGTTTCTTGGGTTGATAAGTCCGTTTAGTGGACACCTTACTCGCAATCCTCCTCTACAATAGTTACAAGCGCATTGGCGGATTATACCGCAGAGCGCCCTACCCGTCAAATGAAACCTTGCTATTCCCCATCAATCCAGCGCGTGGCGGCAACCGGGAGACCTGCCATCGGCCCCTGCTGTATCGTGGGCTCGGGCAGTGAATCGAGAAACATAGGGCCGTAGCTCTTGGTCAGCAATCGCCTGTCAAAAACGGCCACGACACCCCGGTCCGTGCGGGTGCGAATCAGCCGGCCAAAACCCTGCAAGAAACGCAAAACCGCCTCGGGCACGTAATAATCAAAGAACGGATTGTCAAACTGTTCCGCGCGGGCAGCGTAGACGGGGTCGTCAGGCACGCCAAAGGGGAGCCGCACGATAGCCAGGCAACTGAGCGCCTCGCCCGGTACATCCACCCCTTCCCAAAAGCTGCGCGTCCCCATCAAAACTGCCCTGGGGCTATTTTTAAAGTTTTCCAACAATTGCCGGCGCGAGGAACCATCGCCTTGCTCCAGAACGCTGATTCCCTCCTGCGCCAACCGGCCAGCGATCGACCGGGCGGTGGCCCGCAGTTGTTGATAGGAAGTGAAAAGGGCCAGCGTGCGCCCGCGCGTGGCCTGGACCAGCGCCGCCAACCCCACCTCCAGCGCCCGCTGGTAGGCCTGATGGCCCGATTGGCTGGGATGGCGCGGATCGGGAATGTCATCCACCAGGTACACCAGCGTCGAATTGGCGAAATCAAAGGGCGATCCAACCGCCAGGTCGGCGACCTCCCAGGCCTGCAGGCGCTCGCGTATGAAATCAAAGCCACCTGCGATCCGCAACGTGGCCGAAGTCATGATCACCGAGCGTTTCTTGCGGAATAAATGCTCCTGCACCAGCGACCCGACGTAGAGCGGGGCCACGTGGAGTGACAACGCATCCTCATCGGGGCCTACGCTGATCCAGCAGACGTCCTCGTCGGTCGACTCAAAAATGAGCCGGTTAATCTGGTCTGTGACCTCGCCCATTTGCTGCCGGACACCGGCAAGCCGGCCATACACATCCTCCACCCCCGGCCACCCCAAGCCCTCCAGCTCCGACAGTTTGTCAGCAAGCTCATCAAGGCCCTTGGCAAGCGCGCCAAATTGTGTCGTGGCGTTGTCCCACGCGATTTCGACCTCGCTCCAACCTGGCTGCACCCGCAGACTCCCGTCTACTCTTATGCGCCGTGCATAACGGCTCCCAGACTGACCAACAAACTCTTGCGCAAAGAGCGCCAACGCGTCAAAAAAGGCCTCAGTACAGCCCTCGGTGCGGCGTACCGCCTGACCCAACTCTACCACACGCTCTTCGAGCTGCCGTTGCATAGGGACCGGCAACTCCCCGTTCGAACCCCGCGAGCGCGAAAGGAGCACCACATCGCCCAACAGGCCACGCGCTCCCCGTCCCCGCTCGGCTCGCCCGGCCTCTCGCAACAAACGTGCCATCGACCGCCGCTCCGTTTCAAAACCGAGCTGGCGGGTCGTCGCGTTCTCCAGGTGTTGCGCCTCGTCCACGATCAGGTACTGATAGGGTGGCAACACGCGATTTTCCACCGCAATGTCCGATAGCAACAAAGCATGGTTGACGATGATGATGTGCGCTCCTTCGGCCTGACGCCGGGCACGGTAAAAGAAACAATTTCCCTTGGCATAAGCGGCGCAGCGCTCCGGGTTACAGCCCCCAAACTCGGCCGACAGCTCCCGCCACAGACCTCGTTCCTCGGATGAATACAGAGACAGTTCATCCTGGTCACCGGTCAGCGTGTTGGGCAACCAGACCAGGATCTTGGCCAGCATCCTGGCCTCTTCGAGCGAGCGAGGGCCGCGCCGGCGCAGTTGGTCAAACCGGGTCATGCACAAATAGTGCCGTCTACCCTTGAGCACAACAGCTTTAAAGTCAAACGGGAGTAGCGCTTGCACCTCGGGCACGTCCTTGCCGATCAACTGCTGTTGCAGGTTGATGGTGTTGGTCGAGACCACCACCCGATCCCGGTTGCGCACCGCCCAGTAGACGGCCGGGAGCAAATAGGCCAGCGACTTGCCCGTGCCGGTCCCCGCCTCCACCAACAAGTGATCCCCCCGATTGAGGGTGTCGGCTACGGCCTCGAGCATTTCGATCTGTTGTGACCGGTACTCGTAACCGGGAAAAGTCTGAGCGAGGGGGCCGTTCACATCGAGCAGGGCGGCGACCTCGCTCACGTCGATCAGCGAAGGCTCCTCGACCGGTTGCAGGGGTTCTACCTTGACCGGCCGGACAAACAACGGCGCGTCGGCGGCGCGCTTCTTGGGCGTGCCGGGGAAGCTGGCGGC
>CBFDAD010000047.1:0-8308 GCA_965602705.1 uncultured bacterium | reverse complement strand
ACCACCCGAGATTACCTGATTCGGAATCAGGAACAAGTCGGCAGCCAACGCCACACAAACCGCACCCACCACCACCAACGCATAATCCATGATCAGACCGGCAGTCGCCCGCCAATGGGTCGCTTTCAAGTTTTCACCCTCCGCTTCAAAAGCCCCCCCCTCGGTCCCCCCCATGGGGGGGGAAGGGAGGGGGAGGCCATGCCATCACCCCTGATGGAATCGTTCTAACCAAAGCCGCCCGTGACCCAAAGCATTATAACAGAACCGTAACCGAACAGTAACCCTGATCCCAGAAAAAGTATGCTAGCCTTTGGCAAGCGGGGTAGAGTACAACACACCGTCGCGTCAATACAACCGGGATGAGAAATCTATCCACTGATGTGAGGGCGGAGACAAATGAACGCACAATTGCCAGAACAAATGTTTCGAGTGACGATCAAAGATATGCTGATCGGAGAGAGTGCCTACACCGTGCCGTGGTCCATTCAAATTGATCAATATGGGAGGTGTTGGATCCGGGGAGATTACACCTTCACCCATAGAAAATTCGGAACCAGCCAAATGCCGATAAAAAGAACCTCCTATGGTTTTGAGGTCCAGGTCTCCCATAGTCAACAGTACGATCAGGCTTACATCTCTCCGCAAGCACAACTACAACTGAGCCTATTGCCCGTGGTGAAAATAAACCGAACCCTAATCGCACCTGGGACAGACGCCGGCCCGATTATCGCCTCGGCCGGTAAACCGTCCAAGACCGGCTAATAGCCCCATCTTTGATAAACAAACACTAGAGCATACAAAAAAGCCTGGGCTGACTATGCCCAGGCAACGTGATTTATTTATCCTCATCCGGCCCATTAAGGCCAGGCAAGAAAAAATACCCAAAAAGCGCCAAGCTCGTGGCGCAGGCGCGTTCTGCTACCCACGCAAAAGCTCCTGCGCCTGCTTAATCCGCGCCAGCGAACGCTCGCGACCCAACACTGCCAACGTACCAAACAACGGCGGTGCAACCTTTTTGCCCGTCGTGGCCACACGAATGACACCAAAGAGCTGTCCGGCCTTGAGGTCCAGATCATCAGCCAGAGCGCGTAGAACGGTCTCTAGCGTCTCCTGGTCAAAGACGGACAAGTCAGCCAAGGTCTCGTGTGTGCGCCCCAACGCGACCAGAGTAGAAGCGACGTCCATCTTTTTACCAATCAGCGCCTGAGGCTCATAGGTGATTTCGTCCTCAAAGAAAAAGTCGGCCAGCGCGGTAACCTCGTTGAGTGTCTTGATGCGCTCTTGGACCAGGGGCGTGACAGCTGTGACTGTCGCTGGCTCGACCTCCAAACCCGCATTCTGCAACACCGGGTAAAGCTGGCGAGCCAATTCATCGGTGGACATTTGGCGAATATAGACACCATTGAGCCAGTCAAGCTTGCTGTAAGGGGGACTGGCCGGCGCGGGGTTGACGGCGCACAGATCAAAACGCGCGACAGCCTCGTCGCGATCGAAAATCTCGGTTTCGGCGTCCAGGCCCCAACCTATCCGTGCCAAGAAATTGAGCATGGCATCAGGCAAATACCCCGCCTCACGGAACTCGTGGACAAGCACGTAATATACCTTTGTGCCGACCTGCTTCTTGCGCTTGCTGATTTTGCCCTTGCCGCTAGGATCGAGGATGATCGGTAAATGGGCAATAGTAGGCATCTTCCAGCCAAACGCCTGGTAAAGACGGATGTGACGCGGCGCAGTGGGGATCCACTCGTCGGCACGCATGATATGGCTGATCTCCATAAAGTGATCATCGATCACGTTCGCCAGGTGATAAGTCGGCAAACCGTCTGATTTGAGCAGCACCAGGTCATCCTGGGTGTGGTTCTCGACGGTGATTTCACCCCGAATCATATCCGTAAACGAGGTGGTGCCCTCGATCGGCATAGCCAGGCGGATGACGCCAGGATCACCGCTCGCTTCGCGCTCGGCCCGTTGTGCAGCGGTAAGAAAACGACAACGGCGATCGTAGCCAATCATGCCCTTGCGAGCCTGTTGCTCCTGACGCATCTTGGCCAATCGCTGCGGTGAGCAGTAGCAACGATAGGCGTGGCCTTCCTTTACCAGCCAATTAGCCCAATGCCGGTACATGTCAGCGCGTTGCGTTTGAAAATAGGGACCATACTCGCCGCCAACCTCAGGACCTTCGTCCCAATCCAGGCCCAGCCACTGCAACCCATCCATTAGATCGGACAGAGCACGGGGGTCATATCGTTTCTGGTCGGTGTCTTCGACGCGCAAGATAAACGCACCACCGTGATGACGCGCAAACAGCCAATTGAATATCGCCGTACGTGCCCCACCGATGTGGAACGGTCCTGTGGGGCTGGGGGCAAAGCGTACGCGTACAGGTTTAGTCATTATCACCCTCATCAAAACTCTAGTTTCCTGTGTCGCATCACCACACTCTCGACCAAACCGATCCCGATCAAGAGCGTGAGTAAGGAGCTGCGTCCGTAACTTATGAACGGAAGCGGAATGCCCGTCACCGGTGATATCCCCAGATTCATGCCAACGTTGACCATCGCCTGAAAGGCAATAATGGTCGCCACGCCGACCGCGATCAGCCTTCCGTAGGCATCGCGGGACAGCCGCGCCGCTCGCAGCGCCCGCAAAACCACGATAATGATCAAAACCATCAACAGCACAGTTCCGACCAACCCCATCTCTTCACCGACCACAGAAAAGATGAAATCGGTGTGACGCACTTTGAGAAACCGTCCCTGGGTCTGGATGCCCGTGCCGTAGCCTTGGCCCAGCCAACCGCCGGAGCCGAGGGCAATAAGCGCCTGGTCAATATTATAAGAAGCGAGTTCGTCGCGACTGGGGTCAAGAAACAGCAGTATCCGTTCTCGCTGATACCCTTGGAGCCTGAACCAAATGACCGGCATCAAAACTAGCACTGTCGCACCCAAGAGAGTCAGGTGTAGGGGGCGCATACCAGCCATGATCACCATCACTCCCCAGGCCACCAACAGCGAGATGGCCGTGCTCAAGTCAGGCTGTTGATAGATCAAGAACACTGGGATGGCGATCAACACAAACGACAACAATATCGTCCACAGCTTTTCAATCTGCCCTTGACGATCAGCGAGGAACTTGGCCAGAACAAGAATGACCAGAATCTTGGCGAACTCCGACGGCTGGACCGGGACGTTGCCCACGCTCAGCCAACGCTGAGCACCCAACTGGGTGTAACCTATAATGGCCGTAGCGACCAGCACCCCAACGGTCACCAAATAGATCGGTCTTTGCAGATTAGTCAGCAGGTGATAATCAAAAACGGCCACAACGAAGAGCAAAATCAACCCGATCACGGCCACCGCGGCCTGGTCCCAGACATAGTCTCCCAACTCCGGGGAATCCTTGGTGGCCGAATAGATCATCGCTAGGCCAAAAAACACCAGGATGACCGTGACCGCTAGCAAAATATAGTCAAAGTGACGCCAAAGACGCCGATCATTCATACGTCAGCCCGCTTTCCCCGCCTGCTCTGGGGCACCCGCAGCGCACTGCGAGTTAGCCTCCTTTTGGAGCACCCACTCGCCGGCCAGCCACAGAGCCTTCCAGGGGAATGTCAGCCACGAGGCGGCTCTTGGAGCCCTGCTGGGTGAAATTGACCTTGACGGCATCGCGGTCAATCGCGACGTGGCGCGAGATGACGTTGATGATTTCATCCTTGATCATCGCTAACAGACCTGGCGAGATGTTGGCCCGATCGTGGACCAGCACCAATTGCAATCGCTGCTTGGCGATTTCGCGACTGCCAGGTTTTTCCTGGCCTATCAGCCTGCGCAAAAAGCCCATCACCGTCCCCCTTTTATCTAGTCCGATCCTTTGAAAGCACGCCGCAGCCGTTGCACGAAACCACCAGAGGGCTGCAAGGGTAAAAAGGGCACATCCTGACCCAACAGCCGCCGGGCAATATTCTGAAACGCCTGTCCGGCCGGCGAACGCCCGTCGAGAGCGACCGGTTGACCACGGTTGGTCGCGACGAGAATCGACGGGTCTTCTGGCACAATACCGACCAGTTCCACTGCCAAGATTTCGACAATGTCGGCCGTATCTAACATATCGCCACGCTGCACCAGGTCTGGATCAAGGCGGTTGATGATCAATTGCGGCGGATCTTTACCATCGGCCTCAACCAGACCAATGACGCGATCAGCGTCGCGCACCGCCGATATCTCGGGATTGGTAACAATGAGCACAAAATCGGCTGGGGCGACAGCATTGCGATAGCCCTGCTCAATACCCGCCGGCGAGTCGATCACTATGTAATCGAACTGGCTTCGCAGTTGATCACAAATACGTATCATATCACTGGCGTTCACAGCCGACTTGTCGCGCGTCTGGGCAGCCGGGAGTAAAAACAAATCTTCCAGCCGCTTGTCGCGGATGAGCGCCTGCCGCAACCGACAGCGCCCTTCGATCACGTCCACCAGATCGTATACGATGCGATTCTCCAAACCCATCACCACGTCCAAGTTGCGCAGACCGATATCAGCATCCATAGCTACCACCCGGTTGCCGAGACGGGCCAGAGCAACCCCCAAGTTAGCCGTGGCTGTCGTCTTGCCTACCCCCCCCTTTCCTGAGGTTATCGTCACGACTTTGCCTGTCATAGACACTCTCCTACTTCCAGGGCACCGCTACAATTTGCCCATCGCGTACGGTAGCGACTTCGGGAACAGACCTGCGCTGGCGTTCCTCGGGCGAACGCGTGATATAACCAGCGATACGGAGCTGGGTCGGCGACAGATCCAGTGCACAAACCCAAGCCCTTTCATCACCCGTCGCGCCGGCGTGAACCATGCCTCGCAGCTTGCCCCAGACTATCACATGCCCCCCCGCTACGATCTCCGCTCCGGGGTTCACGTCACCGATGACAATAACGTGACCAGGGTGCCGAATGCTTTGGCCAGAGCGTAGCGTGCGCTGCCATAGAACGGCCTCGCCCAGTCGAGGTTCGGCCTGATCAGGGGGTAATCCGGACGGCGGACGGCGCTCCAATCCCAGGTCAATCACCAAACCCAAGGCTTGGGCAGCCGCCTCCGTCTCAGCGTCCCTACTGACCACGGCGTGCAGCGTCACATCGTGTTTTATCAACAGGTCACGGACTTGGCGTAAATCATCCTCAGTCATCGACAATGCACCCACGTCCAATGACACACGCCCACCCTTGAAGAACGACGGACTGGCCGTTAATCGGCTCTGCAACTCGGCCAACAGGTCATCCCATGTACTCGCCTGGCCTGTGTTGCCCGCAGAGTCAGTAAAGGTGACCAGCAACCCATGGCGGATGCCTTTGATCGAAATCTTTTCAGATGACACGTCACGCTTCCCAGATTCGGGAATTCGAGCGTCGGGAATCCCTTGCGCAGGATTTCCAAATCACGAACCTACAAACCCCAAGCGATCCTACAATTAAAGATTATAGCACAAGAAAAGCATTTATGGAAACTTGGGCCTGTTGAATCCGCCATCCCCCTTTGGCGTTCCCCAGCGCCAACCATTACCCGGCATTTACTGCCCCTCTGTTGTCACTAGCAACTCGCCTACCCACGCAATATCGCCCGTAGCTTGACCCGATTCATCCAACAGCGGGAGCCGCGTCTGAGTCGCCAGCCTGTAGACGACAACACCCAGTTGATAGAGGTCCGCTGGCGCATCGGCTGAGAGCGCCACAATATAGGGGTCGGCGATGCGTTGCCCAGGCAACCACTGACTTGTGGGCAGCGTACCTTGCACAGGCCAGGCGTCCGTCTGGCCGTACAATCGCCCGTCCGGGCCAATTATCTGCACTGAGACAGTATAGTCCTCTTTCATCGGCTGGAGTCCCTGCCAGTGCAACATCAACGATAAACTCTGACCAGGTCGCAGTATGGATGCGCTGGCCTCGACGTCTAAAAGCAGCATTTTGCCGTCAAAATTAGCCAACGCCGACGCAGCCGCGCTGGCGACGTGTAGCGTTGCCAACACACAGTCATCTGTCGGGCGGGCTAACCAGCCACAACGCGCGGTAAAAGGCTGTCCTTCCTGATCCACCCACCCTAAGCGCAGGCGATAGTCGCCAGGGGATGCGGGAGCCTGGAGCAACAGGCGGGCGCGTCCCCAACGCTCCAGGACAGTTGCCTCAACACTTTTCCCCGCCTGGTCAGTCCAGGTCAGAGCCGGGCGTGCCTGGTCGTCGCTTGAGCATCCACTTGGCCTCCCTGCGCCGCGTTGCTCAGCCGGGGAAGACAGGTTTACAACATCAAATGCCGGAGAATATAGTGCCAATTCGATTGGGCTATCGGCCGTGACGATGTCAGCCAGGTCCACACCCACCAGAACCAGTTCCTCACTATCCGTGCCGCAGCGTCGATCATCTTCCAGTGCCGCTCCGCTCTCCGTGGAGGGACGTGTGGGCGACGCGAGGGTGTCCACAGGCGCATCAAACTGGGCGCGCAGCGAGTGAACCGGGCCCGGCATAGCCTTGACAAGCTCAGCCGAGACGTCGAGCGCTAAAAGAGACCGCCACACCTCACCCGCTTCTGCCGCTAGCCCCGCATCGCTGAACGGCCGAAACAGTCCCACCTGTACAGTATACCCCCCCTCCCCCACCGTTGAATCGTGGATAAGGGGAGGAATCTCGTGATAATCGGCCACCACCTCGCCGGGGCGCCACGCCACAGTCGGATAGTAATTATTGGCCGCGTGGCGGCCCGCATCCGCGTTTTGCCACCACACTTGACCGTCGCTATCCACCAGGCGCAGTCGCACGTGATAAACCTCGTTCACGGGCGCGTCAGACCGCCAGTAAAGCGTCAAGCCAGTTCCGCCGTCGGGACCCGCTATGGGACCGGTGAGCCCCAACAACTGAATGTCGGGACCAAACCGCAGACCCAAGACTCGGTCCAGTGGTGGCGGTTCCGTCAACGGAGCAGTACCCACCTCGGTCAGCGGACCTAACGACCGTAAATGATACAGACCCTCCAGGCCGGGCAAAAAACGAGCCAGGTAGACGGTCTGCCCGGCCGCCAGACGGGCATCCAGCTCAGCGCGATAAGTCGCCTCGTCAGCTAGAACCAGCATGTCCAGGTCGGGACGGCGGCCCTCGATGCGCTGGATGTAATAGAGCGGAGCGATACGGGCGCTGTCGGCCAGGATAGCAGCATCGGGGGCCAATGGTAAGTCGAGCACCTTTTGCCCCCATGCATAAGCCTCCCGCTCACCGCTCTGGTCCACCAGCTTCAAGTTGGTCCATAGCAGACACAAAGGGAGCAGCGCACCCAGTGAAATGACAACCGCAGACAACCACGGTCTCTCTCTACTCTCGCCCAATCCGCGATCAACCGATTCCACACAGCGACCCGCAGTTTCACCGCGGACGGGAAAAACCCGGCAACCTACGAGCGCCGCCAACCCTGTTCCCATCCAGACGGCCAACACCAGGTGCGCCGGAAGCAAGAACACCGATACGTCAGGAACATAATAGCTAACAGCGTACCAGGCATAGGCCAGGAACGTGACAAAGGTGATGAGTGCCACACGCCGCTTTTTGATGGTCAACCACACCAGCCCAATAGCTCCCAGGACTAACCCCGCCCACCCGAACGGTTCACGCAACAAACGCCCCACAATCTGGTAACGGGCGGGATCAGTTCGCCACGCATCAAGTCTCAACGCGCCGCCAAACTGTTGACCGGTGACGTAGCGCCAGAACTCACCCGGCGACATCCAAACGCCGTCGTGAAGCATGGGCCACCGAAAGTAAATGTACAGGTAAAGCGACAGCCCCAATAAAAACAACCCTATGGCGGCCCAGACGTTGACACCCGACCGGCGCCAAACACCGCAAAAGAGCAAAAACAACAGCGTCAAACCAACAGCGGGCAGCAGCAGCGCCGTCGTCAGATGATTGGCAAAACTCAGACCCAGCACAAGTGCGAGAACGTAGCAAGTCTTACCCAAAGTATGCACCAGGTCTATTAATTCGACGAGCACCAGGAGAACGACGACCACAAACAGATTGTGCAGCGCATACACTTCGGCCACCACTGCCTGGCTCCAAAAGACACGTGAGCAGGCAAAAGCCAGTGCCGCAATGAGCGCCACCAGTGAGCGGCCAGTCAGACGGCGGACCAGTTGATACAAAAGAACTACAGTTACAGTGGCAAAGACGGCCGAGGTCAGATTGACCCGCCAAGCGACGCTCCCGAACGGCAGCAGAGAAAAGAGCTTGCCGCTGAGGATGTACAAGGGATAGCCGGTGGGATGCGCAACGCCCAGT
>CBFDAD010000046.1:0-8503 GCA_965602705.1 uncultured bacterium | reverse complement strand
AACAACGCGCAACGCCCTTGATTTAGCGCTCTCCGATTGCTCCACGTTGATGGTCCTGGGCCAGTTTGCACCCGTCAACTCGCGCCAGTTGTCGCGCCTGATGGACATCAACCCCGGCACGATCTCCGTGTACGTTCAGCGGTTGGTCGATAAAGGACTGGTCCAAAGGGAGCGGGATCAAGCGGACCGGCGCAACTGGTGGCTGAGTCTCACCGAGACCGGCCAGGCCGCCTTTGAAGGGATCATCGCCGGTGCGGTCGAATACACCCGTGATTTCCTGTCGGCTCTCGACGAGGCAGGACAGCAAACGCTGCACCACCTGCTCCTGGAGGCGTCGCATAGCCTGGGGTTCGATTGGCAATAGGTGAACCGTTCTCACCATCTTTTAAAACGTAGAGACAGGTCCGATGAATACCGTGCAAACACAAAAATGGCAAACTCGATTTTTCACAATTTGGACGGGGCAAGCGCTGTCCTTGATCAGCAGTGAATTGGTTCAATTTGCGCTGGTCTGGTGGCTGACCGAGGTCGCCGGGTCGGCGAGCGTAGTGGCTATGGGGACCCTCGTCGCGCTTTTGCCCAGGGCGTTCTTGAGCCCTGTAGCAGGTGCGCTGGTGGACCGTTGGAATCGTCGCCTGGTGATGATCGTCGCCGATGGCCTTATCGCATTGTCCCTGGCCTGGCTTGGGTTTCTATTTTGGATGGGTGCGGCGCAGGTCTGGCACGTGTACGTGGTCATGTTTGTTCGCGCCATAGGGACAAGTTTCCACATGCCCGCGATGTTTGCCTCTACTGCGCTCATGGTGCCAGAGAAACACCTATCGCGGGTGGCAGGCATGAACGAGATGACGTACGGCGCTGTCATGGTCTTTGCGCCACCTGTGGGGGCGCTGTTGATGAGCCTCATGCCGCTGTCGGGCATTATCGCAATTGACGTGGTGGGGGCGTTATTGGCGATCGTGCCACTGCTGTTCATACGTATTCCGCAACCGCGACGTTCGCCGGCATACTCGGGTGAATCCACTGCCATTGCCGGGCTACTGGCAATATGGAGCGACGTACGTGCCGGGGTGCGCTACATGCGCGATTGGCCTGGCGCAGTCGGGATGCTCACTCTATCCACCTCGATCAACTTTCTCTCCCGCCCGGCCTTCCTTTTGACCTCAATCTTGGTAGCCAGGCACTTTGGTGGCACGGAGGATGAATTTGGTTGGATGGGCGCGGCTTTTGGAGCAGGCATCATGACTGGTGGGCTGGTGTTGAGCGTGTGGGGTGGCTTCCGCCGGCGAATGCAGACCTCGCTGATGGGCGTCGTCGGCATGGGTCTGGGTATCCTGGCCATTGGGCTGGCGCCCCAGAGCGCCCTCCAACTGGCCTTAGGCGGGATGTTTGCCGGGGGCTTTATGGTACCGATGTGTATGGGTCCCATAAAGGCCCTGGTGCAGAGCGAGGTTGAGCCCTCGATGCAAGGACGCGTGTTCACAATCATGGAGAGCGTATCCACGGCGATATCCCCACTGAGCCTCGCCGTCGCCGGCCCGATCTTTGACCGCTGGGGACCGCAAGCCTGGTACGTGTGGGGTGGCATCGCCGCCGTGTTAATCGGCCTCAAAGGGTTTATCACGCCGTCGATCTTGAACTTGGGCGCACCCGGAGCGATCGAAAGCCACACCCGTGGCGTTAAGACGCTGACAGAGGCCAATTAGCCGCTCATTTGTGGACACCGTGGTCATCGGCGAGGCGGAGACGATGTTCGCCTGGCAGTCAAACATCAACTATCGCAGTGTAACCACCGCCGGGTAGGCTGGGCTAGCACAAGTTTTCATCATCACGCGCCACTGACAGCCACCGCGCGCACGGGTGGCGTGCCCAGGTCCAACGCGTGCCATATCCAGACGCCCCGCTTGGCCGTATACAGCGCGCCCTCTGAAGTGAGCGCCAGCACGTGCGATCCGGCGCTGACGAACGCTTCGATCATATCGGCCATGGGTATCTTGAAACCATCTGAGGCCAGCGCCCAGGTGTCGCCGCCGTCGTTGCTGCGCTCAATCCGCCCCATCGCGCCGACGTAGCGGGCCGGGCCGGTCAGCACGATCTCAGGCCGCTCGGGATCCACCCACACGGAGCGGGTATAGCCATCACCGATCGAGTCCCAGTGGGCGCCACCATCCGGGCTGCGATAGCGCCCGCCACCGGTAGCCGCGTAAACGAGGTCCGGGTCCACAGGATTTCGAGCCAGCTCGTGCACGTCGGCGTGAACGCCCCCCTCTAACAGCCGCCAACTGGCGCCCGCGTCGTCAGAGCACAGCACCCCGCCAACCTCGGCGGCGGCGTAGAACCGCTCTCCGACCAGGGCAAAACCGCGTACGCAGCCAGCGGCCGGCGAGTAAGGCAACGCCCAATCGTGTGCGTCGCGCAAGCGAGCCACGTCGGGCGCTTCGGTCCACGTCTCACCTTCATCCTGGCTGTAAAAGATAGCCGCCGGCTCCGTGCCGGCCAGTAGCGTGTGGGGCCGGTCGGGTTGGATGGCCAGGGCGCGCACGTGGCGCACGCTCAAGCCCGCGTCGGCCGGCGTCCAGTTGGCGCCACCGTCGTGGCTGCGCCACAGACCATCGGCCGTGCCGGCCCAGGCATGTGGCCCCAGCGCCGCCACCGCCGTAACATGGCGACCCTGTAACCGCATATAGCGCGGACGCCACTCCTCTTTGCGGCCTTCAAACACGGCCAAGCCTTCGTCGCTTCCCAGATACAGGTCCATCGCACCCACGCTCCCTGTGCCAGCTCACCAGACACACTGGGACTAGAGTTTGAGGTAAAAACTCGGGCTAATTCTACGCAGGATCGGGCAGAATGCAAGTAATGCGGACAGACCCAAAACCCACGAATCACCACTTGCTCAAGATTAAACACTCGGATATACTAGTATAGGAGTTGAGCGCGTTTGCAAATGGCACCCAGCAACTGGATGTGCCATTCTAGAATCAGGAATGATCCACAGGAACAGGACGACTGAGCTGCATCAGGTCCCAACCTACCCCAAAAGCTGAACAACCGTGACACAGATTGTGAGAGAGAAAAAATGTCAGAACAAGACACACTGATGGTCGCCGGTAAGGCGCAGTGGCTACTGGAGGGGGGCATTGACGAACTGGATGAGGGTGAGCGAGCGCTTTTGTTAGCCCTGGCCAGACTAGATGCAGACACCGGGCGCACCGTCACCGAAGAAGAACGGCAAGCCCTGGAGCAGATCGCTGCACGCTCGGGCGCGGAGGCAGAGAAAATCTCCCGTGCCATCAAGCATATGGTGGAAGCCAAGGCCCAGAACAATCGCCGGCTCGACTGGTCAGCGCTTAAGAAACGCCTGCGGCGCAAGTAACACCCCATCAAACTGACACCCGGGTCGGCGGCGAGTCAGGGGATTGCCTGGGCTCCCATGAAACCCAAAGCTGCCTGGTCCCCTTTCACCCTGCAAGAGCCCAGACAGCTTGTACTATCTTACTTATGCAGCTTTCTTTTGTTGCTTCCGCTCCTCCAGATAAGCAGCAATATCCCCTTGAGCCTGCCGATAAAGCCTCAAAAGCTCCTCATCACTTTCCTTAAAACGCCGGATGGTTTGCACCGCACACTGTGCACAGCCACGCATAGCCTTGTAACTGTCCGTCTCGCAGGTCAAACAACCATCCAGGCGCATCATCATCAAGGAAAAAGCTAAACTATCAGGGTGGGTTTCTGGCAAGGCCGCCACGCGCTCGACCAAGGCTTGCCATTTTGGCCCCCTTAATCCTTGAAGCGGCGCGATTGCATAAGGGGGAAACAACAACTCACTACCCGCATGCATTCCGATTCCTCCGACCCGGCGGGTCGCCTGCACTCGCACAACCAACACCCCAGTCGCAACGGCGCGGAAGTGCGGCAACCTGAACTCATTTCGTTCCTAATAACCAGCCGCGCCCGTCCTGATGCCTCGCTACGTGCGGACTGGACGGCCGGAATTATGACCAATGCGACCCGATAATTATAACAACCAGAATGTGCCCCGTCAAGGGTAAATTCCCAAGTCACTACAAAGTCGTCTCACTCTCTTCGGATTCCAAGCGGTCAATGGTCGTAGCAGCGATATAAGCCAGCGTGCTCAGGAGGTCTACGTCCGTCTCTGTGAAATCCTGGCGGTTAAACTTGTTCAACACCTCTATCACACCCAGCACCTTGCCGCGCGCAATCATCGGCGTGCACAACAAGGAATAGGTCCTGAAATGAAAGGTCTCATCAACGGTGCTGTAGAAGCGCTGGTCCGTCCGCACGTTGTTGACTGTTTGGGGTTCTCTATGCGTAGCGACCCAGCCTGCGATGCCGCTGTCGGCTGGGATGTGATGGCCCAGCAAGGTATCCTCCAACGTGCCACGCACCACGACAAAGACCAATTCATTGGTCTCATCGTCAAGCAACAAGATTGAACCATCCGCTGCGTCTATCACGGTGAGCGCGGAGTAAAGTATCTTGTCCAGGAGCGCCAATGGTTCCTCCTCCGCCGTGATGGCCTCAGCAGCGCGCTGCAGCGAACGCAACCCAGCCAGGTAATCGCGCATGGCCATCACTTCTTCGCGCAGAAGACGGTTTTCCTCCATCAATCGCTGGTTCTCTTGCTGAAGAAACCTGTGAACTTGGCTGCTCATGTGGTTCCCCCTCTAAAAAACAACGCTTGCGCTGTGATCAATTGGAGTATATCACATTCTGGCACTGATGTATACACTGAAATTTCGTACGGGCCGATTTACCTGGCGATACCAGGTCAGCGGACGGCGACGGGGGGGAACCACAGGACCGGCGGGGATGGCACTAGCTGCCCGTCATAGCCCTCGCACGGCCAATACACGGCACGGGGAACCGTCCAGCCCCGCCAACCGCAGGGGGGCGACGATCAGTAGGTCGCCGTCCCTGACCTGGGCTGAAGACTGCGAGTCAAGATCAGTAACCAGGGGGATATCGGCGCCCAACCAAACCCGATTGTGATAATAACGCTCACCCTCGTCCAAAAACTGACCAGCCCAGAGGATCAGCCGCGGGCGCCAGGCCGTGACGACCGAGACCGCTTCAGTGCTGAGCACAACGCCGGTCTCTGAAGCCAAAAAGAGCGGCAACTTGCCGTCACGCACCGGATCAAAGTAAGGATACAAGGTCGACGCCGTAACCCATTCGCTCTGGCGCACGTCAATCACAATCGCTCGGCCGACGAGCGCTACGAGAGGCACCTGATCCACCGTCCGCCGGCCAGCGTGGAAATGCGCTGGCGCGTCCAAATGCGTGCCGGTGTGACTGCCCATCTCCAACCGGTGCACACTGTAACCCTGTTCGGCGATGGTGGCCCAGGGTTCGGCCACGAAAGACGGGTCGCGATAGCCACCCACGTCGCCGTAGACCAATGTATGCTCATCCAAAGGTAAGGTCAAATCGATCACGTGCATAGTCTACTCCACCAACAACCTTCGCAGTAAACGCAGCCAGTTACCTCCCATGATCGCCACAATGTGCTCCGTTTCAAAGCCGTGTTCCTTCAACGCAGTGGCGACTTGGGGCAGATCGGCCACGGTATCTATCTCGGCCGGCGCTGATTCACTGCCAAACCCGCCGTCAAAGTCGCTCCCCAAGGCCACGTGCTCCGCATCGCCCACCCGTTGGCAAACATGGTCAATGGCCCGCACCACGTCGGTCAACGTGACCCGTTCCTTACGGCCCTTTTGCCAGTCGGCGCGCAGAAAACCATTATAAAGCACAATCCCTATCACGCCCTCCCGCTCGGCAATACCCCGGATGAGAGGGTCGCTCAGATGCCGGTCGCCAGGGACCAGCGCCCGCGGGTTGCTGTGACTGGCCAACAAGACCCCTTCAAAGCGCTCCAAGGCCTCCAAAGCCGCGCGCTCGGCCATGTGGCTCAGATCCAGCCCAACGTGCAGCTCGGCCATCAACTCCAGGAGTTCGCGCCCCAGGTCGGTCAGCGGGCCGGGCTCCCAAGTGCCGCCGGCGTATCGGCTGCCCGACCAGGCTGGCCCAACGATGCGGACGCCCCGTTCGACCCACAACTCGAGCTCGGCGGGCTCGCGGATCGGGTCCGCGTTTTCCATCAAGGGCACGATACCCACCTGGCGGCTGTCATCCCCTTCCTGAGCCGATTCAATTTGCCAGGTCGCCAACACGCTGTCCAGATCGGCCTGACAACCCACCAGCGCGATGCGTGGCTCCTCATCAGCCCAGCGGTGATAAACGTCCAGTTGCTGCATACCCTGGCTGTGTGCGGCTTGCTCGTCCTCATAAACAGTGTCGAGAGCGGACAACGCCCGGCGCGCGGGCATGGTAAAGATCGTGCCAAAGACGAGCGCGACATTCCCAGCCAACAACTCCGGCAGGCCGATCATACAACTCCCGCTTGCGGCGCCCGCCGGACTCTCCCTCTCCTGCACGCGCGTCTCCAGAGCGGAGCGCCGATAGTCGCGCCCAAAAGCCAGCACATTGTAAGCCAGGTCTTGATGACCATCCACAACGATTAAATCATTGCGGTTGTGTGCCATTGTTCCCCCCTCCCAGCGGGCCAAAGACCATCTCGTAAAACTCGACCACCGCCGTCGCTGACACTTTTTCCAACTCAAAGGGATACGCTGACCCTTGGCGGGCGCAGGCCGCCTGGCCCCACCTGCGGATGGCATCGGTCAGGCGAACCATGCAACGTGCCAATTCTCGCGCCGTGAAATCGTGCACGACGTAAACGTCCCTTAGCTCCTGCCATTGTCCAGGGGAAAGTAAAATAAAGCTGTCTTTTTGCACGGTGTGTGCCTTGTCCGGCCGATTAGCAATCAGCATCAGCTCTACCAGCCAGCGCCGCCCCACCTGCAACTCATTGCCAGCACGATGCAGATCGGCCTTGGAAACCCAACGCCGCATGCGCGGCGCTCTCAGCCAGAAAGCGGTGACGATTTCTCGCGCCCGGTGGGGATCAGCTTGCTGCGCGCCCTGCGCCGCCGCCTGGACAGCTTTGATTTTGCCCCCGGTCTTGTCAAAGAGAATCCAACCGATCTCTGATCCGTACGCCTCAGTCGCACTCATCCGATCGATCGTTAAATCGAACTCGATGGGTTCATCAAAAAGAACTACGGTGACCCGCTTCCCCACCGAGGCATCGCCAATGCCAACCACGGGGCCGATGGTAGCCAATATCTTGGCCCGGTCGGCGAAAAAACTCTCATAGTGCTCGTCGTACACCGCTAACCCCATGTCCACGTCGGAGTAACGACCGGCCGCACCGGTGACCAGTGACCCTTTCATCCACGCAGCAGCCACCCGTTCATCAACCGTTAGAACCTCGACAGCCCGCGCCGTATAAATCTCCTGCAAAGAAGTCGTTGTGGACACGTCCCTCGCTTTCAACTCAACAAGTATGCGACGATCAAGCGGGCACTCGCCCCCAGCGATTCCTGGTGCGTGCGCTCGTAGCTATGAGAGGCATCGACACCCGGGCCGATCAACCCAACGATCAGATCAGCGCCGGCACGCCAGGCCGCTTCGCCATCGGAACCATAATAAGGATAAACGTCCAAGCGGTAAGGAATACCGGCCGTTTCACACAAAGCCACCAGGCGCCGCCGCAGACCCAGGTCATAGGGTCCGCCACTGTCCTTGACACAGATACCGACCGAGAACTCGTCGCTCTGTTGCCCCTCGCCCACGGCGGCCATATCCACCGCCAGCAGTTCGCGCACGTCTGTTGGAATGCCAGCGGCAGCGCCGTGCCCAACCTCTTCGTAGTTGCTGATGTGAAAGGTGGTGCGTTGGGCTGGCTGGAGCCCGGCATCAGCCAACGCCTTGATCGCCCCGACGATAGCCGCCACGCCGGCCTTGTCGTCCAGATGGCGCGAGCGGATAAAGCCGGTCTCCGTCACGCGTACGCGCGGGTCGAGGGCCACAAAGTCGCCTACCTCAATCCCCAATTCCCGCGTCTCATCCTCAGACGTGGTGCGCGCATCGAGCCGCACCTCCATGTTCTCGCCCGTGCGCTCCATTTCGCGCATTTCCTGGCCGTGAACGTGGACCGACGCCTTTTTGGGCAGGATTGTGCCGGACCAGATCTGCCCGCCAGCGGTCATCACCGTACAGCCCTCTCCTTCGACACTGTTCCACGCATAGCCGCCGATCTGGGTCAGCTTCAGCCGGCCGCTGTCCTTGATCTCCTGCACCATCGCGCCCAAAGTATCCACGTGAGCGGTTAGCGCCCTGGGGCAATCTGTCGCTTGCCCCGCCCAGGTAGCGATCAGCGCTCCTTTGCGGTTCGTCTCGATAGTGAGCGGGTATTGCGCCAGCGTATCGCGCACGTACTGGATCGCCTGCCCGGTATCACCCGTGGGACTGGGCGTGTTCAACAGGCCGACCAAAAATTGGGTCGTCCAGGCGATATCAACTTGAGTCATTGCCGTTCCTTTCTGTGATCGTGAGACTTGCCCCTGTCCTCTGATAGAGT
>CBFDAD010000045.1:0-8506 GCA_965602705.1 uncultured bacterium | reverse complement strand
AGAACGAGTTTTTCCGGCTGCGCTGCGGCTCTGAAGGAGGACGCTGCACGGTATGGGACAAGATCAATGAGCGCCGCATCACTTCTATGCTAGAAGAGCTGGGACCGCCCTTTGAGCCCTCGGAGCTGTGGCGTAAGGATTATGAACTGTCGTTAAAGCGTGATGGCGCTCGTGGTTGGGTCAAGGCGCTCTTGTGCGCGCGGTCAGACAATTTTCCCGGACTGGCGTTCACCAAGGAGATCACGCTCTCGGCTTCACCGCTGATGACGCTGCGCTACCGGCTGACCAACGCCGGTGCGCAGACGCACACCGTGCAACTGAACCCACTTGTCCGGCTGAATGACAGGGAGAGGGCGCGCGTCACCTTGCCGCGCGCCGAGCGTCTGGTGCGCGAGCGGGCGGCTCTCTTTTCGAGCACTCACGGCGACATGCCCAAAAAGCCTGAGGGTATGGCCGAACGCTGGCTGGCCTGGCGCTTAGATGACTTTACCGTGGGTCTTTTCTGGGACGACCAGGTGCAAGAGCACGAATGGAACTGGAGCACCGTGCGCTTTAACCGTCCGCCGCTCACTTTAGAGCCAGGCGCGACGGCCGAGACAGCGCCGATGTACTTTTACGCTGGTCCGGGCACCTGGACAGACGTGCGGCGCATCTGGGCGCGGTTGGCGAGGCGGTCGCCGAAAACCGTGCGCCGGCGGCCGCGGCCGGGACGCAAGCTCGAATTTGGCTTCGACCCTTCGCCCGTCCTCAGCCTGAGCGACCAGGTGACGGCGACGTTGCGCGCCGACAGCGTGCGCGAATTACCACTAGATGGACGGTTTGTCGTCGAGCCGCCGGTGGGTTGGCGCGTTGAGCCGAGCGAGTTCGACTTGCAGGAACTCAAGCGCGGACAGCCTCTGGTCGCCACGGTCCGGCTGTACGCTGACGGCGGCGGAAATTGTGGTGTGCCCGGTCGCGCCGGAGGTGCTTTCACCGGTCAGCTCCACATTGCGGGCAATCGCTTTGACGCCAGTGAGCCCTTTACGCTCATCCGCCTGGGCGATGAGACGACCCCGGTGCGTGTGGATGAGACCAGCTTCCAGGGCGAGCAAGCGCTTTTTGTCATCGACAACGGGCATAGCCGCTGGCATGTCGCGCCAGCTTACTGTGCGAGCGTCGTCGCCTGGTACGTGGGCACAAGCGACGTCAATCATCTCTACAGCGCCTTCCCCCAGGCGGGCGGGGCGGCGATGGGCTGGCTCAAGCCCTGGTTCGGCGGGGTGCGTCCCATCTTGCCCCTACCGGGCGAGGACGACGAGGGATGGCCCGGCAAACTGCACGAGGAGCGGTTCGCGGCGCAGATTTGCGAGCAGACTGACGAGCGGGGTTTCTTGTGGCGTGGCGTGAGCCTCAGCGCCCGGCTGCGACGTGAGGAGTTCCAAGGGCTGCGGGCTGAGGTAGCATACCTGACCGTTGGTCGAAGCAACCTGCTCAAGGTCGTGTACCGGCTGATGAATGAGACCGACATCTACCGGCGCGTCGAGCCTGGCGTGCTGGCCTTTTGCCAAGTGGACGGCCGTCACGATAACGGCGCGCTCCATGGCGACGGTGTCCAGCGCAAGCGCACACCGGTCATGGCCTGGCCTCAGGTGGGCCGGTGGGGGGCTGTCACCAACCCGGAGAGCGAGCGGACGCTGGTGTTGGTCAAAGGTACAGCGCGGGCGTCGCTGGAACTGAGCGACTGGGGGCAGGACGGCGGGCACTTGCTCTGTTACCAATCTCTCGTCATCCCACCCCGTGGGCAGGACGAGGTGGTCGTCTATCTGGCTTTGACCGACGCGTTGGGTGAGGCCCGGCGCTATGCAGCGCTGGAGGGGGCTGACTAGCCACACCTGGTCGCGGGGTCAAAGAGGAATCGCCTCTCGCGCCATAAAGTTGCTGCGAGTGACCGTTGGCGAAATAGGCAGCGCACTGGCCAGCGACCATTGCGCTGTTTTTTATATTTTTTTAACGGGCTTTTTACGTTATTTTAACTTCTGGGGACTATAGTAAAGTCGTGGTGGGGAATTCAGAGGAGTTCATCAAAACCTAACAACGACCCAACCATCAGTGCACAATCGCTTACAAAGACGCTTTTCGCAGTTCAGCTGGCCGACATCGCAGTTTACGATCCCAACATTGCTGTTCGTCGCAACATACCGGTGTTCATTGTAGTCTGTCACTTTTCATCGTTGCCCATCGAGCTGACATCGCACCACACTGATCTCTGCTGATACTGCTGCTCCTTCTGGAGTTTTCCCTCCATTTGTGCTGGCGCCCCGGTCAAAAGCCGGGGCGCTGCTGTTTTCCCTTGCGCGAAGAACCGGAACGTGATAGAGTACCGGCACTGAAGCTCTGCGGGAGGGTGTTTGCCCGGGCGGGGGAAAAAGTATGGAATCGAAAGAACTGACCCACGTTGATGAGAGCGGCCGGGTGCACATGGTGGACGTCGGTCCCAAGCCGGAGACCGAGCGGCTGGCGGTGGCTGCCGGCGAAGTTGTGATGCGACCCGAAACGTTGCGTCTGATCGCCCATGGTGAGCTGGCCAAAGGGGATGTGCTCAACACCGCCCGCCTGGCAGGGGTGATGGCTGCCAAACGCACCGCTGAACTGATTCCACTTTGTCATCCCATCCCCTTGACACACATTGACCTGGACCTGACCGTTGACAAAACGGGGAATCGGGTTAAAATCAGGTCAATGGTCCGTAGCCGTGGCCGTACCGGGGTTGAGATGGAAGCGCTGACCGCCGTCAGCGTGGCCGCTCTCACCGTGTATGATATGGCCAAGGCAGTGGAACGGACCATGCGCATCGAGAACGTGCGATTGGTCGAGAAACGCGGCGGTCAACGGGGGGACTACGTCGAAGGTGAGCAATGAACTGCTCCCTCTGGGAGAGATAGACCATTGAGCGCCAAGATCCAGGTGCAAGTGCGCACTTTTGCATCGCTCCGCCAGGCTCTGGGTACAGCCAGTCTGGCGCTCGATCTGCCCTCTGACGCGACCGTGGACGACTTGTTGGAACGTCTAAGCGCGGATTACCCTGCTGCGGCCTCTCATTTATCCACGACCCTCGTTGCTGTCAACCACGCCTACGCCGACCGGGCGCAACCCCTTGCGCCCGGAGACGAGGTAGCCATTTTCCCCCCGGTCAGCGGTGGCGCTGTTGGAGAAAAAGCGCAAACTTTTGTTGCTTTGAGTTCCGATCCCATCGACCCACTTGCGTTGTCAGAGATGGTGGTCGAGCCTGGCAGCGGAGCCGTGGTCACCTTTAACGGCATGGTGCGCGACAACAACCTGGGCCGCTCGGTGCGCTATCTGGAATACGAAGCTTATGCGGAGATGGCCGAGGCCAAGATTCAGCAGATTGTGGCTGAATCTCGAGAGCGTTGGCCTGCCATTCGGAGGGTGGCGGTAGTCCACCGCACAGGGCATCTGGAGATCGGCGAGATGGCCGTGCTCGTCGCCATCGGCGCTCCCCGTCGGAACGACGGCGCTTTTGAGGCGACGCGTTACGTCATTGATCGCATCAAAGAGATTGTGCCCATCTGGAAGAAAGAAGTCTGGGCGGACGGTGAAGAATGGTTGGAAGGGGATTACCGTCCACAGACTGGAGAATGAGAAGCCAGTTTTTCTTTGTTTTTTTGAGCTGCGTTATGTTGATTAGACATAACGAGGTGTCGTACCGAACAATTGAGGAGTCGTAGATGTGATCATCACCGATATGTTGGGACGCCCACTTTGCGATTTGCGCATTTCGGTAACAGATCGCTGTAACTTTCGTTGTGTTTATTGTATGCCCAAAGAGGTTTTTGGCCCTGACCACCCGTTTCTTCCGCGTGAGGATTTGTTGACCTTTGAGGAGATCTACCGTCTGTCCAGAATTCTTAGCGGTCACGGCATCAGAAAGATCCGTCTGACGGGGGGAGAACCCCTCGTGCGCCCTGACCTGGAACGGTTGATCGAGATGCTGGCCCGTCTTCCAGTGGACGACCTTACTATGACGACCAACGGTTCACTACTGGCACACAAAGCGCAGGCGCTCAGGGATGCCGGCTTACGGCGTGTCACGGTTAGCCTTGATTCGCTCGACAACGAGGTATTCATGGCGATGAATGACGTTGGTTGCCACGTCGAACGGGTCCTGGAGGGGATCGAGGCAGCGACCGCAGTCGGCCTGACACCCGTCAAGGTGAACATGGTCGTGAAGCGAAGCGTTAACAAAGCGAGCGTGTTACCCCTGGCGCGTTACTTTCGCGGAACGGGCCATATTTTGCGTTTTATTGAATACATGGACGTCGGGGCGACCAATGGTTGGCAGCTGGAAGAGGTCGTTCCTGCGGCTGAGATCATCGCCATGATTGACGCCGAAATGCCCCTGGAACCGGTGGAACCAAACTATCGCGGCGAGGTTGCTAAACGCTGGCGTTACAAGGACGGGAGCGGTGAGATCGGCCTCGTCGCCTCGGTAACGCAGGCGTTCTGCGGCGACTGCACCCGGGCGCGGATTTCAGCCGAAGGCAAGCTCTACACCTGCCTCTTTGCGAGCCAGGGCCACGACCTGCGCAAGTTGCTGCGGGGCGGTGCCTCTGACGCCGAAATCTCTCAACTCATCACCACGATTTGGCGGTATCGTAGCGACCGTTACTCGGAGATTCGCTCAGCCCAGACCGTTCAATTGCCCAAGGTGGAGATGTCCTACATTGGGGGCTAGTAAGAGCCTGCCAGTCCACGTCCAGCCACCGTTGGTTCCTGGGATGATGCGAACGATGGATACAACATATCTCTCGCGCATTCTCTAGCCCAGAACGTGATAAAGATCACGAGTGGAGGTGGACGTTAGCCACTTGCTCTACCGCTCTTTTGTCATCTACAATAGCTAACGTGTTCACATCAATCAACGCTGATTCACAGCTTTAGGAGTGATCTATGACCAACCTACCCGCTACCGCCCCAGTCGTGATCGTTGGCGGCGGTGTTATGGGCACCAGCACCGCTTATCACCTGGCCCTGAGAGGCTGTCAGAATGTGTTGTTGCTAGAGCGTGAGCCGTTCTTGGGCACGCAGGCCACCGGTCGCTGCGCTGGTGGCGTCCGTTACCAGTTCAGCACCGAGATCAACGTGCGACTTTCACAGCTCAGCCTGCCGATGCTGGACCGGTTTGAGGATGAACTGGGTCAGCCGATCGGCAGGCGGCGCGTCGGTTACCTGTTCTTGCTGACGAGCGAGGGGAGCGTGGCGAACTTTCGCGAGATTGTCGCGATGCAGCGTCGCCTGGGGGTGAACACCGAATGGCTGACGCCCGACGACATCGCGGCCCGGGTTCCACCCCTCAACCTTGAGGGCGTTTTGGCTGGCACTAACAATGCCGAAGACGGTCTCGCCGACCCCAACAGCGTGGTGCAGGGATACGCCTCGGGCGCGCGCCGGCTGGGCGCCAAACTCGTGACCGATGTGGCCGTGACGGATATCCAGATCGAGGGGGGACGTGTCAAAGGGGTCGTCACAAATCAAGGTCCCGTCGTCACGCCAATGGTCGTGAACGCCACCGGCCCCTGGGCGGGCGAGGTCGGCAAGATGGCCGGTGTGGACATCCCCATCGTGCCGCTGCGTCGCCAGATCGCCGTCACTGGACCAATTCCCGAGCTGCCTCCCGATTTTCCGTTTGTGATAGACTTTGATCAGTCGCTCTATTTTCACCCTGAGGGGGAGGGCTTGTTGACCGGCATGTCGAATCTGAACGAAAAAGTGGGCTTTGACCAGTCGGTGGATTCCGAATGGGAGTTGGTCCACTTTGAGGCGGCGATGGAGCGGCTGCCTTTGTTAGAACAGGCGGGTGTTGCCAACCGCTGGGCGGGGCTTTACGAGGTCTCGCCCGACGCACACCCGATTTTGGGACGCATCCCGCAGGTCCAGGGCCTGTACTGCATCGCTGGCTTTAGCGGTCACGGTTTCATGCACGGTCCTATCTGCGGGTCGTTGCTGGCCGAAGAAATTCTAGACGGCGCGGCCCATACACTGGACATCTCGTCGCTGTATATCGATCGTTTTGAGCAAGGGGAGAGCATAGTCGAGTACAACGTCGTCTGATCAAGAAGCAGCAAGGCACGGATTCCCACAGACCGCATGAAAATTGGCCTGATCACCGGTGAGTACCCCCCGATGCAAGGTGGGGTGGGAGATTTTTCCCACGAGTTGTCTACAGCTCTGGTCGACCTGGGGCATGAGGTGCACGTCATCACCAGAGTCGGTTGTGTAGGACAGGCTCGTGTCGCTCGCCTTGCAGTGCACCCCGTTATGCCAAATTGGGGCTGGCGTTCACACCAGCGAATGATGGACCTCGCACGCCGTCTAGATTTGGACGTGTTGAACGTGCAGTATCAGGCTGCAGCCTATGACTTGCACCCGGCGATCAACTTTTTCCCCTGGCGCGCACGTCTCAATCGTTCTCTTGCGCTGCGGAGAGGCGGTAGCGAACGGCTCCCCCGCCCTATCTTTGCCGTCACCTTCCACGATCTGAAAGTGCCTTACCTGTTTCCCAAGGCTGGCCCGCTGCGTGACGGGGCGGTGACGTGGCTGGCTCGTTACGCCGATGCCGCCATCGTCACTAACCGCGCAGACGAGTTGACGTTGATCGCCCGCGGCGTCGGTCACGTCGCGCGCGTCCCCATCGGCAGCAACATCGCGCCGACCTTGCCCCCTGGCTATGATCGGGACGTGTGGCGGGCATGGTTGGGGATCGAGCCTGACGACCTCTTGCTAGGTTTTTTCGGCTTTTTCAACGCCCGCAAGGGGGTTGAGACGTTGGTGCGGGCGTTGGCAGCTCTGCCTCGTCCCTTGCACCTGCTCTTTATCGGCGGCACCGTCGGCAGCAGCGACGCCACCAACCGCGCTTACGCCGGTCGCATCGCCGCCCTCATCGCCGACCTGGGCTTGACCGAACGGGTTCACTACACCGGCTATGTGCCTGGCACCGAGGTGTCGGCGGCGTTTGACGCCGTTGACCTGTGTGTTCTGCCTTACGTGGATGGCATCTCCTTTCACCACGGCACGCTTATGGCGGCGTTGGCGCACGGCCGGCCCATCATCAGCACGCTGCCTCAGGTTGAACTGCCGGAGCTGGTCCACGGCGGGAACGTGTGGCTGGTGCCGCCCGAGGACCCTGACGCGCTGGCTGCCGCCATCACGACTCTGGCCACTGACCCTGAACACCGCCAGCGCCTGGCGCGGGGGGCGACCGAGCTGGCGGACGAATTCACCTGGCAGCGCATCGCAGCGCGCACGGCCGGTCTTTTTGAGAGCGTGATACGTGACAAGTGAAACTCGACCGGGACGGGGTTGGGTTGGCCTGATACTTGTCTTGGTGCTTGCCCTTTATGGCTGGACGTCCCTATCGGCCAGCGAGGGACGTCCCGTTGCGCCATTGGACGACGCCTATATTCATTTTCAATACGCCCGCCAGATCGCCCAGGGGCACCCCTGGCAGTACAATGACGGCGACCCGCCTTCAACGGGTGCAACCAGTCCCGTCTACCCTTTTTTGCTGGCGGCCGGCTATCGAATGGGGTTCAGTGGTGAGCGGCTCGTTTGGTTCGCGCTGGGACTGGGCATAGTCAGCCTGGGATTGTCGGCGTGGCTGGTCTTTCGCATCACCGGGCGACTGCTAGCGCCTCTTGATCAGCGTCGCCCGGCACTGGCCCGCTGGGCACCGGCGAGCGCGGCTTGTCTTTTCCTGTTGACAGGTGCTATCCAGTGGGCCTACTGGAGCGGGATGGAGAGTGGACCGTTCACCGTCCTGGTCCTGGCTGCCCTCGATGCCTTCCTCACCCAACCCTCTCCCGCTGCCGCTCGCGCTTCGCTCTGGGTCGCCGCGGCGGCGTTGACCCGACCCGAAGGCTTGATCATGGCCGCTGTGCTGTGGTTGGTGATCGCTGGCCAAGGCTTGCGCGCCGGGTGGTCGGGGGGCTGGCGCGCCAGGGTCTTGAGCCTGTCGCAGCGCATACGGGCGGTCAGCCTGGCCGTTCTGATTGGGAGTGTGCCGTTCTTGCTTAACGCGATGTTGACCGGTTCGCCCATCGCGACTGGTGCGCAGGCCAAGTCTTGGTCGGGCAACGTCCCCTTTCGCTTATTGGACATCGTGCGTTCCATCCTGGGGAATTATCGTCGCATCCTGGAACAGTTCACGGCCGGCCTACTGGCTCCCCAGCCCTGGTTTCTCGCGCCAGGGGTGCTCCTGCTCGCCGGGGTGGGGTGGATCGCGTTGCTGCGACGGCGCAAGTGGGACGCGGTGACGTTGACGATGGGGTGGTTTGTGCTGGGCACGCTGGCCACTGCATCACTGATCACCGCCACTTGGCACGTAGGGCGCTACCTGGTGCCGTTTTTGGCGCTGCTCACGCCGTTGGCGGCCCTGGGGCTCGTCGTATTGGCCGATGGGTGTTGGGTCAGGGCACCCGCCAGGAACAATCTACTGCAGAGTGCGTCAAAT
>CBFDAD010000044.1:0-8609 GCA_965602705.1 uncultured bacterium | reverse complement strand
AACCCTTCACGCACACGCGGGTGATCACTGACGCCAGCAGCAAGCAAGACTATCACACTCAGTGCCGTCGGTTCAGTCCAAGCACCCCCATCCGGCTGCCAGGCCCACCCAGCCAGTGCCGGATCAATGCCTATCAATCCACTGGTGATGGGATCATCGGTGCGCGCGACGGGCACGTCCAGCAACCAGTCAATGCCCTGACGAGCGGCCGAAAGAGATTCCTCGGTAGAGGCATTGAGCAACGCCCACACCGCCCAAGCAGTCAGCCAGTTGGAGGCATCGTCATCCAGGCTCATGCCCCAGCCGCCGTCGTCCTGTTGGATGCGGAGCAGCCAAGCTTCCGCCCTTTGCCACGCAGAGAGAGACGGCTCGGCGAGCATCACTAGAGCAGTCGGTTCCGTCACACTCAAGCGCCCCGCCTGATACCCCCACCCGCCGTCGCTATTCTGCGTCTGGTCGAGAAAGTCTCGCGCCTTTTGAATCGCGTGGATGATCATACGCTCCCATCTGCCAATATGTACTATAACAATCGTGGTTGATGCGGTTCCGGCGGCAGTGGCTCCATTGGCTCAATGGGCTGTCCCAGAGCTTTCAGAAATCCCTGGACACTGGCCGGCGCGTGGCCGGCCCAGTGGTTGTTGAAATAACCAAAAACGGACAACCCCTGATCAAGAAAACGCGCCACGCGCTCAGCCCACCATTTTTCTTCGTCGCGCCGGTCGAGTTGGATGCGGTCAAACTGTTGAAGATCAACCCGCCGGCCGAGCCAGCGGACATAGACAAAACTCGCAGTGACGTCCTCGCGGCGTGGCATATAGTACAAATCGTGTAAAGCCAGCGCCTTACCCTGCGCCTTAAGCATATCACAGATTTCCGTCTCGTACCAATCGCGATTGCGCACTTCGACGGCGAACTGCAGATCGGAGGGTAGTTGCTCCAGGTAGCGCACCAGGTCACCAAAGTGGTCAGGGTCAAACTGGTAGGAAAACTGTAACAGAAGCGGGCCGAGCTTGTCACCCAAGCCACGCATCGTCTCGATAAAACGCTCCGTCAACGCCTCGCAACCCACCAACATCTTTTCGTGGGTGATCTCCTGAGGAAACTTGGCAGCGAAACGAAACCCCTCAGGAACGCGTCGCTGCCAGCCATCAACCGTAGCTGGTCGGGGAACACCGTAGAAGGAAGTGTTAATCTCAATGGTGCGAAACTGGCGACTGTACCACTCCAGGTGGCGGCTCGGCGCCATACCACGGGGAAAGAACGGACCAACCCAGTCCTTGAAAGCAAAACCCTGCGTGCCGATGAACAGTTCGGACACTTGTTATTCCTCGCAAGATCGAATGTTCAAGTTGTTGGCGAGTCGCATTCCAACGCACCTGCCCTGGCCCGCTAGCGCCAGCGCCACTTTTGCCTATCAGAGATCACGTTTCAACCTAATACAATTATCGGCCCAGTCCAGGCCGACTTGAGTAGACCAAATCAGCGCCAGGATTCACGCGTGAAAAGAACAGCGCTTGCGTCCTCATAAACGAGCCGCCAATGGGGCGATTCACCTGCTGCCTCAATCAGCGACCGCTGCGCTCGCGGGTTCAACATCAGCGTGTTGATGCCGTACCCATCCAATCGTGCCTCCCAGTCGCACGGTCCGGCAGATATCTCCATATAGTCCCGCCAGATCTCTGGGGGATATAACTCGATGCGCGGGTCAACAAACACTGGATAAGCAGGTTGAGCCGCCCAGGTGAGATAGCTGCCAAAGGAGATATGGTGAAATAACGGGCCCGGCAACCCTTCCTGGAGCAAAAAGCGGGTTGCCTCTACCGGAGTCTCTGAAGAGATCACCCCTGTTTTTTCTTCAGGCAGGCCCAACCCGCCTTTGAACCAGGGCAGGGAGATCAACACACCCACCAGGACGAGCCCGGCAAAGACATAGTTAAGCACGACCTTGCTGTCCGCAGGTCGCTGCCCTATTGGCCGTTGGATCATCAGTCTGGCTTGTTCTGCCACAGTGGGCAGGTGGACGGCCAGGATCGGGGCCATGACGATACCAAACCAGATGACACCCCGTAAGGTTCTCAAACCCAGTATCGCGAAAGAGAGAAAAGTGACCATTTGAAACAAGCTTGGTCGGCGCGACGACAAAGCCAGAACGGCCGCGCTCAACAACAGGGCAACCAGAAACAAGCCGCCGTGCAGCGAATCAAAAGAAGGTGGCGTCCATTCCGGAACCAGATTCTGGACGACCGAACTGCCGCCCATGGTGTCAAGATAAATTATGACATCCGCACCGCGAGGGTTAAACAGGCAAGCCAATAAAGCAACGGCTAAGGCCATAGCAGGTTGGAGCAAACGCCTGACCCGGCCCCATCCCTCACCGCCTAACCTGGCTTTGAGGATCTGCCACACCTCATCGGCGAGCCACATCGCCAGTACGGCCAATCCGATAGGAAAGGAGCCATGGCTGTTGACCCACACTACCATACTTCCAAAGACAGGAACCAGCCACCAGGGGCGCAAAGAGCGCCGGGCGCCTGCCGTGTTCACGCCACGGCCATAATACACGACCCACAGCAAGACAGCGCCCAGCAAGAAGGTGACAGCCTGAGGGCGCACGTTCCAGTCATTCAAGCCTAACGCAGCAGCAAAGAGCGTGCACAGCGCCGCGACGCGCCAACTGCTGCTCAGCCAATGGCACAGCCACAACACAAGGCCGTAGGCCGTCGTGACGATCAGGCTATGGAAGAACACAACCAGCGCGCCCCCACCGAAAGCGTACACGCTGTACAGCGTCAGCTCCATAAGCCAGTATATCTGGTAAGAGGGATAGGCTTGGCCCGGCACAGTGAAGGAAAAAGAGTCCACGGACGGAATATGGCCCGTAGCGGCGATTTCTTGGCCGGCCTTGATGTGCCACCAGAAATCCTGAGGGCGAATCGGATGGGTGCTCAAGAAAACAAAGATGCCAGCCAACGTCGTCAAACACCACACGTGTTCAATAGAGAAGCCACTCAGCGCGTGTTTAAATCGTCCCGACGCCATTGCTTTCATTCGTATGCCCTCCCCAGGCAAGCACAAAAGCAACTTTGACCATAGCATATCATATTTTTCTCATCCAGGGTAGTTTTTCAGGCGCGATAACTGGGTCGCTCACAAATGGTAGCGCTGGTTTTTGATCATGACGCCTGTACCGACAGACGAGACGCTTGACGACAACACAAGACGCGGCTCAGGCGAACCAAAACAGCAGCAGGCCTTTTGCAGGCCTGCTGCTGTTTTCGTGCTCTCTACGCAGTAGCGTCTAGTTGCGCATTACCGGCCGCTCAGATCAATGCTGCCTGCGCCGGTGCGGGCACGGATTTCGCCCTCGTCGCCGCTACCAATGGTTCCCCTGACCCTGTCCTTCGATACCTGACCGTCCACAGGCAGATTCACATCAACACTCCCCACGCCTGTGTCCAGGTCCACCTCGACGTTCACGTCGTCAGGCACCCGCAGCTTGATGGAACCCGCGCCGGTCTCAAAACGGCAGTTGCCCTGGGGCCGCCCCTCATAATCGATGCTACCCGCACCGGTATGCGCGTCTATCTCCCCGCTCGCGCCGCGAATATCCACGTCGCCCGCGCCACTATCCGCGCGCACATCCCCCTCGAGATCACGCACGATGACGTCGCCCGCGCCGCTACGCAGTTCCGCCCGGGTACCTGCCGGTGCGGTGATCTCCAGATCAACCGAGACATTCTTCCAGCCAGAAGGTGGATCGGTTATGACCTCCACCTCGCCGTCTCTTTCATCCATCCTGACTTCGATTCGATCCAGGTCCTTCTCGCGCCCGGCCCACTTGGTGGCCACAACCCGGATGGTGCCGCTCTCACCCGCGCGGACGGTCACGTCGCCGGCAAAGTTGTCCACCACGAGAGTCGGCGTGTCGCCGACGGCAAAGCTCGCTTCCTCGACCTCCGATTCCCTTTCCGACAAACTGCCGCAAGCCGCCAGCAGCAGCGCTAGAATGACCAAAATAACCCATTTGCGGTTCATCATTTGCTCTCCTTTCATCCACTCAAGTTCTATTCTACTTTACGCAAAAGCACGGCGAAAGTTTCAAGAACTCAGCGGTGCGCCCGCAAGACGCGATAGCGTCGATCGTTGAACACCTCTTCGACGCTAGTAAAGCGCCCTCCCATCTCGCGCTCGTAGCGGATAAAAGCGTTGCTGACCAGGTAGAACCGCCCGCCAGGCCGCAGCACGGTCGCAGCGTCGCGCACCATTTGGCAGGCCACATCATACTCGACGCCAACGCCCTGGTGAAAAGGAGGATTGCACAGCACCACGTCGAAGCGGCGGTCCAGGACCGCTTGGGCACAGTCGGAGATGAGCACCTCGCCAACGGCATCATTGGCCGCCAGCGTGCGCCGGGCGCTCTCGACGGCGCGCAGGTCAGCGTCTACGGCTGTCACTCGCCCCCCTCGTCGCGCCGCTGCCAACGCCAGCAGACCCGTCCCACATCCCAGGTCAAGCACGACCTCGTCCGGACGGATTTCCATCGAGCGAATGAGCCCCGCCGTGCCGTCGTCCAAGCGATCCCAGGCAAAGGCGCCCGGACGGCCGGTCAGCGTTGCCGGCACACCGTCCAACATAATTTCGAACCGGGTAAAATCTCGCGAGGCTTGAGCAATCTGAGGCCGTTCCTTGACCCCCAATGCCACGTGATAGCCCGCCTTTTGCCGCACGACCCCTGCCCGTCCCAATAACTGGGCAGCGAAGCTAATCGCGCTCTTTACACCCGCTCGTTTATGGGCGACCAGATAAAACCGACCGCCAGGCTTGAGCGCGATGGCCGCTTGTTGTATCAATAGTTCGACGACTACCCGACCGCGAGGCAGGTGACTGAGGATGAGATCGAATGCCTCCACGACGTCGGTGCCATCGGCCAACCGCACATCGGCATTGACGATCTCGTTGGACGCCAGTGTCTGTCGGGCACACGCAATAGCGGCGACGTTAACATCCACCAGGGCCACCCGGCCCTCAGGCGCCAACCGCGCCGCCGCCAGGCCGATCAGCCCGGTGCCACAGCCCAGGTCGAGGACGGCGTCGGTGGGGTGGACTTGCATCGCATCGATCAGCGCCACCGTACCTGGGTTTACGTCGTCCCAGCTCCACACTCCCGGTTTGCCGACCATCGTGGCCGGCTCACCGCGCAGCAGGAGCGGAAAATGGTGATAGGTGTAATAGTCGCTCATTGTGTCTCAGGCGGGGAAACCTGGCGCTCCTCGTGAACCAAGCTCAGTACAACTGCACCTCGACCCACTCCCCTGCGCTGAGGCCCGTCTTGTCCAGCGGCACCCTGATCATGCCATCGGCCTTGACCAGTGTAAAGATCAGATTGCTCTTGCCGAAAACTGGGTCAGCCCAGAGGCCGTCATCCCGCTGCTCCAACCGCACCTGGACCCGATCTTCGCGTCCGGCAACGGTGGCTACGTTGCGCGCCAGTCGCGCCTTCACTGCACACGGTTGTGGCAGGTCGGTCCGACCCTGCCAACGCCACAGCGTGGGCGTCACCAACAGACCAAAGACGACCATGGCCGAGACCGGGTTACCCGGCAGGCCAAAGACCGGCTTGCCCTCACAGACCGCGAGCACAGTCGGTTTACCCGGGCGAAGACTGATTCCGTGAACCAGCACGCCTGGCTGGCCAAGTTCGCTGATCACGCCAGCGGTCATATCGCGCACGCTAACTGAACTGCCGGCCGACATGACGACGACGTCCGCTTCGGCCAGCCCCCGTGCCGCAGCGGCCTTGAGCGCTTCAAAGCGGTCAGGGATGATGCCCAGGGGCCACGGTTCCCCCCCGGCCTCGCGGATCAGCCCCGAGAGCGTAAAAGTGTTGATGTCGCGGACCTGACCGGGTCCCAATGGCTGCGACGGCGGGATGACCTCATCGCCGGTGGTGATGAGAGCGACACGCGGCCGCCGGGCGACTTGGATTTCGGTCAGGCCAACAGCCAACAGCCCACCCAGGTCTTGTGGCCGCAACAGGTGCCCTGCCGGCAGGATCTCGTCTCCCTCGCGGATGTCCTCTCCGACGTGAATGACGTTCTCGCCAACGGCCACTGGCCTGAGTACCTCGATGTCTTGATCATCCAGCTTTTGGGTACGCTCGACCATCACCACGGCGTCAGCACCTGGAGGTATCATGCCGCCCGTGTGCACTAGGGCCGTCTGCCCCAGACTGACTTTAACCGTCGCCGCCTGCCCCATCGGCACCTCACCGGCGACGGTCAGATAAGCCGGCAGGCTCTCGCTGGCCCCCAGGGTGTCAGCGGCGCGCACGGCATAACCGTCCACAGTGCTACGGGGAAAGGCCGGCAGCGACATGGGCGAGCGCGACGCCGCGGCGGTGACCCGTCCTAAGGCCTCGGGGGTGGGAATCGTCTCGGTCCGGACGTTGACCGGCAGATGTTCGAACAGCCTGGCACGAGCCTCATCGGGTGGCACCAGGGTAAATAGCTCTGGCATATACCCTTCCTCAAAAAAAGACGGAGATGGAGGGAGGCACGCCCTATCTCCGTAATCATCTCACGGGCTAATCTGAACCTCGCTTAGGGAGATGCGGCATGAGCCAGGCGAGAAAGGCATCCTCGCTGCGGGTCTGCAGCGTCAACTTGCCCGGTCCAGTGAGCTCAACCACCAGCCCCTCGCCGCTAAACAAAGTACTCTTCCAACCTGCCACTTTTTGCACCTTAAAGTCCAGGCGATCTTCAAAGGTGACCAGGTGCCCGGTGTCCACGACGTACTTTTGGCCCGCCGCCAGCTCCACCGGGTGGATCGCACCGTAGCTGGAGACAATCAGCGTGCCCGTGCCGCTGACCTTGAGCATGATCAATCCCTCACTGCCGAAAAAGGTCTTTGCGCCCCCCCATTTGGTATCCACATTGATGCCCTGCGATGAGGCAACGTAGGAACCGGACTGGACCATAAGAACCTCGTTCTGCAGTTCCATCACCTGCACGTCGCCCGGCAAGGCCGGCGCCAGGGTGATCTCGCCGCCTTCCGAGGGGGCTGTGTAGGTGTTCATGAAAAAGCTCTCACCGCCCAGCACTGATCGGGCCAGCGACTTGAGAATACCACCCTTGGCCTTGGTTTCCAACTTGAGGTCAGGCGTCATGCTAACCATGGCGCCGCCCTCGACCTGGAGTGTCTCATTGGGGTTGAGCTTGACCACAGCCAGTGAATAAGATGGACGATAGAGAATCTCGGTTTGCATACAGCACCTCCCAGTGATCGACAGATGGATTTTAGACAGACGGAGGTCAGTATACCGCAAGCGATAAGCAGTGTCAACGACCAGCGGCAGAACGTGCCACTCCGCCAACGCAACCTAAAGCGGCCAAAAGAGGGGCAGGAGAAAGACCGAGACGAGGGACAACAACGCGGCCATAGGGATTCCAACGCGGGCATAGTCGGTAAAGCGGTAGCCGCCCGGCCCCATGACCAGGACGTTGGCCTGGTGGCTGATAGGTGTAATAAAGGCAAAAGAACCGCTGACGGCGACAGCCGCCAGAAAAGCACGAGGGTCGGCGCCAGCCGTCTGGGCGGTGCTGATGGCGATGGGCGCGATGAGAGCCGCCGCCGCGACGCTCGACATCATCTGGCTGGCGACCAGACTGAACAGAAAGACCCCTGCCAACAGGCCCTGCGGCCCCAGCCCACCCACCAGACCTATGACCTGCTCTGCCAGATAAGCAGCCGCGCCAGTCTCTTGCAGGGCCAAACCCAGGGGCAGCATCCCCGCCATCAGAAAAACCGCCTTCCACTCGATGGCCCGGTAAGCATCGTCTACTGTCAGGCAACCCAGGAGCAGCATAAGCACAGCCGCCGACAATGCACCAAGGGCCACCGGCGCCAGTTTTAACCCAATCAGGCCGATCATCAGAATTAGCGTCAGCAGGGCCTGGGGGGCACGATGGATGCGCGTCTCGCCGGTTTTTTCCTCGTCGCTCAAAACCAGCAGACCGGGTTTTCGGCTCAGCGTATGGATGTTAGCGTGCGTGCCCTGTAACAACAAGGTGTCGCCAAAGCGTAGAGAGATGTTACCCAGAGCAGTCCGATAGGGGCGACCACCGCGCCAGATGGCCAGGACCGTCACACCATACTCGCGCCGAAAACTGATCTCACGCAAGCTATGCCCGATGAGAGACGACTGGGGCGTCAAAACCGCCTCAGCCAGCGCCAATTCGGGCGAGAGCAGGTCTTCCAACTCTAACTTGGTGACCTCCTTCTCGATCTCGACCCCGCGCGTCCAGCGCAGGCGCATGATCTTGTCTGGCTTGCCCTGAATCAGCACCAGATCATCGACGAGCAGCGATTCATGGGGGTCTGGGTTCAGGATGGTGTCCCCGTCTCGGACAATACCTACGATATTCAATTCCAGCGTTCGTCTCAAGTCGCTCTGCTCGATGGTCAAGTTAGCCAACGGGGACTCGGGCAACACCCGTACCTCGAACAACCGCTCGCCCAAGTGATATTGCTCCAACGCCTTCAGTTGGGCGGCCATCACCGCCTGCAGCCTGTCCTCTACCGTTCGCTCGGGCAACAGACGCCCCCCAACG
>CBFDAD010000043.1:0-8664 GCA_965602705.1 uncultured bacterium | reverse complement strand
CACCCGATCCACGCCGATGCCGCGACGGCGCAGGCGTGCTTCGATAAAGCCTTTGACCAACCGGCTGAGCCCCGTCAGGAGGACGATGAGCACCGCTGCCTCCAGGAAGAGCAGACGCGAGTAAACCAGGGGACGAAAGCCAAAGGTGAGAGCTAAAAGCACCACTGTGCCTTTGGCTGTGGCGTTGATGATCGCGTAGAGCTGGTCGTACCAGGATTGACCGCGCCGGTTCTGGTAGACGCCGTCGAGTTTGAAAGTGATGGGCAATAGGATAGAGAGGATCAGCGCAAACGGGATATAGTCCGACAAGGACGCGCCAAAGCCCACTTCAGCAAACAATCTCACTTCATAGCGCATCCAATAGGCTCCAGCCAGCGCTACGTTGATGAGCACCAGATCGCTCAAGATCAACAAGCAGGTGGTTCGTCTACTGAATCGCACGTTGTTCCCACTCCTCCCCCAAATAGAGGGGTCACAAATTTCCGTTTTGCGCAGTTCCCCCGACGTCCCGGCACCGCCTGCTGCCAAAGGGCAGGACCCGGGGACCAAGTTCGCTAAGCCGCCGGGGCGCGCCTATCGCTGTAACGGGGGGCGGGGGCCGCTGCTCCCGGGGGGTCGGCCGGGGCTCCCCCCCGTCCACGTTGGCTCAAGTCAGCTCGCAGGTTGGCGTCGGCCAGCAAACACTCCAGGGCGTCGGCCAGCGCCGCCGCGTCGTGGGGCGGGATCAACAGTCCGGCATCACCGACGACTTCTGGTATGCAACTGGCGTCGGCCCCAATTACGGGCGTCCCGCAGGCCATCGCCTCTAGCAAGGGCAGGCCAAAACCTTCGTAAAGCGATGGATACACAAAGACGGTAGCTGTATTATACCATAGGGGCAGTTCGGCGTCGGGTACGAAACCAGGAAAAAGGACCGCGTCCTCCAGTCCGAATCGCTCAACGCTGGCGAATATTTCCTGATAATACCAGCCCTTGCCCCCGGCAATGACCAGCTTGACGCCCTGGCGAGCCGCCTGCGTACGGGCAAAGGCCTGGACGAGCGTGGTCAGATTCTTGCGCGGCTCCAGCGTGCCGAGGAAGAGCACACAGCGTTCGGGCAATCCCTTTGCCTGGCGAAAGGCCTGTACTTGACGGGCGGGTAGGGTGTGCAAGTGTGCATGGTGGACACCGTTCGGCACGACGTCGATGCGCTCCGCGGGCACACCCAGCAGCCGCACGGTTTCGTCGGCCGTCGCCTGCGAGACGGCGATGACCCGCCGGGCCCGACGGCAAGAGTGACGTGTCATCGTGGACAAGTAGAGCCGGTTGAGCGGTCGAAACTGTTCCGGGAAGCGCAGAAAACTCAGATCGTGTACGGTGATCACCGCTGGGACAGAAGCCAGTAAAGGGGATACAAAAGCCATTGCGTGTAACAAATGCACCCCGGCCCGGCGCAGAGCCCAGGGCTGTGCCAGTTGTTCCCAAACAATGCGTGTCCACGGCCGTTCGGTAGGCCAGCGACTCGTTTTCCAGCTCAGCCCATCTGGGTACTCCTCCTGTTCTACCGGTACGTGGTCCGCAAAGACTGTAAACTGGAGCTGGTCGTCGGAAGCCGGAAGATGACGGATGATTTGCTGGATATAGTTGTGGATACCAGCTCTGCGGTATCCCGGTTGGCGCGATAACAAGTGTGCGTTGAGGCCAACGTGGACGGCTATTTGCCTCTTCATAACCCCTAGATTATACCACCAAAGGTAAAGATTTGCTTTTGGCCCAAGACTGTGGTAGAATCCATTTCCGATTGTATATTAGGTTTTGACGTGCGATCTCGACACCAGTTGGGTTGAACGTCATCATCTATCAAACACGCCCTTGGATCGTCAGAGATGTACCTGGTTGTGACAGCCGACCGGGTTCTTTGATGGGATGAAGGGGGCGGACGATTAAAACAACACTGTAAGGAGGATCCATTCATGGCTGTTGTTACAATGAAGCAACTCCTGGAGACAGGAGTCCACTTTGGTCACCGCACCCGGCGCTGGAATCCCAAGATGAAGCCCTATATCTTTACGGAGCGTAACGGGATTCACATTATCGACCTTCAACAGACCCTTGTCGCTTTGGATCAGATGTATGACCTCGTCCGCAACAGGGTGGCCGAGGGAGGTTCGATCTTGTTGTTGGGCACCAAGCGACAGGCACAGGAAAGCATTGAGCAGCAATCGATTCGTTGTGGCATGCCCTACGTCAATCAGCGATGGTTAGGGGGGACTCTGACCAACTGGCGCACGATCCGCCGGCGCATTGACGATATGGTCGAGCTGGAAGAGCGGCGAGACCGTGGAGAGTTTGATCTGCTCAAAAAGAAGGAGGCCCTGGGGCTGACGCGCAAGATCGCAAAGCTCAACCACCGCCTGGGTGGCATCAAAGAGATGCGCGACCTGCCCGATTTGATTTTCATCGTGGACGTGCGGCGCGAGGCCACGGCTGTACATGAGTCAAACATCCTGGGCATTCCTATCATCGCCCTGGTAGACACCAACTGTGATCCTGATCTCATTGATCATATCATTCCCTCCAACGATGATGCTATTCGAGCCATCAAGCTCATCACGACCAAGATCGCTGATGCGGTCCTTGAAGGAATGGCTATGCGCAAAGAGGCACCCGGGCTTGAGGAAGAGATGGCCGAGGTGTACATGGATGAGGATGAGATGTATCTGGGCGAGGCTACATTGGCCAAGTTGCGGGCCGGCGAGCTAGAATTTAGTAACGAGAAATCCGAGCCCGAGCAGACGGCGGTACCTTATGAGTCCGAGGTTGAACTCTCGGCTGCAGAGGAAGCCGAGAGTGTGGCCGTGGAAGACAAAGAGCCTCCTGTTGTAGAGGAAGAAGAAGCCCCTGTTATGGAGGAGGCTGATACCGTTGTCGAGCCCTCTGAGGACCAGGAGGATCAGCCGATCGCAGCATCAGATACAGAATAAGAAAAGGACGCGAACTTTGGAGATAACGATTGATCTAATCAAACAACTGCGTGCGGAGACAGGCGCCGGCGTGTTGGACTGTCGCAAAGCATTGGAGACCACCGAAGGCGACCTGGAGAAAGCGATTGCCCACTTGCGTGAGAAGGGGTTAGCTGCGGCGGCCAAGAAAGCAGACCGCGAAGCTAGCGAGGGCCTGGTCGAGGCGTATTCACACCCCGGCGGCCGGGTGGCTGTGCTGGTTGAAGTGAATTGCGAGACGGATTTTGTCGCTCGCACGGAGCAATTTCAAAGCTTTGCCCACGATATGGCGTTGCACGTTGCGGCGATGTCACCGCTCTTCATGGCCCCTGAGGATATACCTGCCGAAGACCTGAAGCGAGAGAAGGAAATGTATCGCCAGCAGGCTTTGCAGGAAGGCAAGCCTGAGCGGATCGTGGAGCGGATTATCGCAGGCCGCTTGAAAAAGTTTTACACCGAAACCTGCCTGATGGAGCAGTCTTTCGTTAAAGATGATGATGTTCTCATCAAAGACTTGGTGAAGGAAAAGATCGCTGAACTGAAGGAGAACATTGTCATTCGACGTTTTGTGCGTTTCGAGTTGGGTCAGCACGTTGGGTGAGCCCAGTGATTGCTGACCCTGCACCTGCTGTCTCAGTGGGTGTTAATCTTTTTTCGAGGGCATAGATGACAGTACCCAAGTATAAGCGGGTTCTACTCAAGCTGGGAGGCGAAGCCCTGGCCGGGCCGGGGGGGTATGGCATCAGCCCGCACATGGCTGAGGAGGTGGCGGCTAAGGTCAAGACGGTGCTCGACCATGAGGTAGAAGTGGTGTTGGTGTTGGGCGCTGGCAACCTGTGGCGGGGCAAGGATGGGTTGGCCCATGGTATGGAACGCGCCACCGCCGACCACATTGGGATGTTGGCGACGGTGCTGAACTCGCTGGCGCTGCGGGATGCGCTGGAGCGGATGGGCGTCGCCACGCGGGTCCAGACGGCCATAGAGATGCGCGCAGTGGCTGAGCCTTACATCCGCCTGCGCGCTATGCGCCATTTGGAAAAAGGGCGTGTGGTCATCATCGGCGCTGGCACGGGCAATCCCTACTTTACCACCGATACGGCCGCCGCTTTGCGGGCGATGGAAGTGAACGCCGAAGTGCTCATCAAAGCGACAAAAGTGGATGCGGTTTATGAAGAGGACCCCCATATCAACCCGGACGCCCGGCGCTTTGAGCATCTCACCTACATTGACGCATTGAACATGCGAGTGGGCGTGTTGGATAGCACAGCCATTTCGCTGTGTATGGATAACGATCTCCCTATCATCGTAGTGGACCTGTGGCAGCCCAACAGCATCGAGCGTGCGGTCATGGGCGAGTCCATCGGCACGGTAATCTCTCGGTAACGGGTTGCGCCAGCGGGGTCTTGGTGCGCTTTCGGTCAGACAGTACCTTGTCTATCCCTTGGCAGTTGAGGGCAGGTACGGCGAGGAGAAGAGACAGTGATCAAAGATGCGTTGCGCGAGACCGAAGGTCGGATGAAAAAAGCCATTGAGGCGCTGGAAAATGACCTGAAGGGCATCCGTACGGGGCGCGCTTCTCCAGCGTTGGTGGAGCGGGTGTTGGTCGATTATTACGGTACGCCGACCTCTCTCAACCAGTTGGCTAACATATCAGCACCCGAACCGCAAATGTTGGCTATCCGTCCTTATGATCCTGGCTCGCTGCGTGACATTGAGCGGGCCATTCTTTCCTCTGACCTGGGCTTGACTCCGAATAACGATGGTCAATTGATTCGCTTGATCATCCCGCCGCTTAACGAAGAGCGCCGCCTGGAGTTGGCCAAGGTTGTCGGACGCCGGGCCGAGGAGGCCAAGGTGGCTGTTCGCAACTGCCGGCGCGATGCTCTGGCCGACCTGCGTGAGTTTGAGAAGGAAAAGTTGATTTCTGAGGACGATTTTTATCGCGGGCGGGATGAGTTGCAGGAGCTAACAGGCCGTTACACCGAGCTGGTAGAAAAGGTCCAGGAACGTAAAGAGCTAGAGATTAGAGAAATATAGACCTTAATTGCCCCTTCTCTAGCAAGAGGGTTAGGGTTTCGACCGTTTGCGCTGCAGGCTCAGGTATGGGGCAACCTCACAATGACCTCGAATAAATCATCAGAACTAGTGACAGAACGACCCATAACTCAGTTACGGATTCCCTATCACCTGGCGATCATTATGGATGGCAACGGTCGCTGGGCCAGGGCAAGGGGGTTGCCGCGGTTGGCTGGGCACCGGGCAGGAACGGAGAATCTGCGCCGTATTCTGCGGGCCTGCGTGGACCTGGGTATCAAGGTTCTCACCATCTATGCCTTTTCCACGGAAAACTGGGAGCGGCCAAAAAGCGAAGTTCGCGGCTTGATGAGTATATTGGAGCGCGTCATAGACCGCGAGTTGGACGAGTTGAACGCCAACGGCGTGCAAATCCGTCACTTGGGGCGGTTGGAGGGAATCTCTGAGCGGTTACAACGTAAAATCAAGTACGCCTTAGAGTTAACGGCTCATAACGATCGTTTGATACTAAACGTCGCCTTTAACTATGGCGGACGGGCTGAGATCGTTGACGCGGTCCGGCGCTTGATCACCGGTGGCGTACCCACCGAGCAGGTGGATGAGGCGTTGTTCAGTCGTTACCTGTACACCGGTGATCTGCCCGACCCTGATTTGATCGTGCGCACCGGCGGTGAATTGCGTGTCAGTAACTTTTTGATTTGGCAAGGCGCTTACGCCGAGTATTACACTACTCCGACCTTTTGGCCTGGTTTCGATCGCAAGGAATTGCTAAAGGCACTGGAACAATATAGCCGGCGCGAACGGCGGTTCGGGGGCCTCAAATCTTAATGTTGGCGTCTACACTGCTCACCCGAACCATCAGCGCTGTCATCTTGTTGCCCTTGGTGTTGGGAGCAATCTACGTCGGGGGGGATCTATTCTTCGTCTTGGTGGCCCTGGTGCTGGGCTTGGCCTCATTCGAGTTCGTGCGGTTGATGGAGCAAGGTGATTATCGACCGGCCTTGCTCTTCACCTGGGGATTTGTGGCCATGGGTCTTCTCGTCGCCCGCGACCCACAGGGGACTGGTTCCTGGCTGCGACCCGCGATGGCGGGTTTGCTGGGTGGCGCGCTTGTATGGCAGCTTTTTCAGGTGGAGCGTCCTGCGCCAACCGCCGACTGGGCACTGACGGTCGTTGGTGGCCTCTATATCGGTTGGATGGGGGGGCACATAGTCGCTCTGCGCCAAGTGCCCGATGGCATGCGGTGGTTGTTGCTGCCTTTAGTCACTACCTGGTGTGCTGATAGTGGTGCATATTTCGTCGGTTCGACCTGGGGGCAGCACAAGCTGGCTCCCCGCATCAGTCCAGGCAAAACCTGGGAGGGCACAGTCGGGGGTTGCTTGACTGGCATCGTCGCCGGTGGGCTGCTGGCCGGATTGTTGGAATTGGGAGTCGTGCATGGGGCAGTGCTAGGAGCGTTCGCTGGTGTTGCCAGCCCCTTGGGAGACCTGGGAATCTCGATGATCAAGCGTCAGGTCGGTGCGAAAGACACGAGCCATCTTATCCCCGGTCACGGGGGTATGCTGGACCGTATTGACAGTTTGCTCTTTACCGTCGTCATCGGCTATTATTACGTGCAGTGGGTTATTTTATAGTCAAATTTGATGAGGTGCTGATATTTTAGTTGACTAGCTCGACCAAGAGTGCTATAATTTAATTGAGTGGTGATGCTCTAACTGATGCACCCCAGTCGGTGGCAAGGTCCAGACCATTTCCTCATTGATCGTTCAATTCCTACCTCTAATGTCGACTTCTAACTGCGTCCTAGTTGATGGCAGCCTGGGACGTTTGGCGTAGGTAAAACGGCTTAATAAAAACTTGATTTTCCGAAATAATCTGAACTCATAATACGTAGAGGGAAGCGAGAACGCGCTGCGTTGGGCGATGTGGGTGTGTTGTGGCATCCCTCGGATGGGAGACTGAATTGTGGATATTGCAGAACTCGAACAAAAGACTCTGAGCGAATTACGCGAGTTAGCCAAAGAGATGGATGTCTCGGGCTACAGCCGCCTAAAGAAGGAAGACTTGGTTTTGCGCCTGCTGCGCGCCCAGGCAGAGCGTCAAGGTCTGATCTTTGGCGGGGGGGTGTTGGACATCATTGATGATGGCATTGGCTTTTTGCGCTCAGACCATTATCTGCCGGGACCAGAAGATGTCTATGTGTCTCAATCGCAGATTCGTCGCTTTGGACTGCGCACGGGCGACATGGTCGTGGGGCAGGTACGCCCACCCAAGGAGAACGAAAAGTATTTCGGACTCTTGCGTGTCGAGGCCGTCAACGGCGTAGACCCTGACATGGCCAAGCAACGCCCGCGCTTTGAGCGCTTGACGCCTATCTTTCCCGAAGAGATGTTTGATCTGGAGACGCGAAGCAACATTCTGACAACCCGGCTGTTGAACCTGATTACTCCCATTGGCCGGGGGCAGCGCGGGTTGATCGTCTCGCCGCCCAAGGCTGGCAAGACTACCGTTCTCAAGCAAATTGCCAACGGCATCACCGCCAATTACACCGACATTCACCTGATGGTCTGTCTCATCGGTGAGCGCCCCGAAGAGGTGACCGACATGGATCGCTCGGTGGATGCCGAGGTCATCAGTTCTACCTTTGACGACCCGGTAAAGAGTCACGTGCGCGTGGCCGAGATGGCTCTGAACCGGGCCAAGCGACTGGTCGAATGTGGCCGTGACGTGGTGATCCTGCTCGACTCGATCACCCGGTTATCGCGTGCCTACAACCTGGTGGTGCAGCCCAGCGGTCGCACGTTATCGGGTGGCCTCGATCCAGCGGCGCTCTACCCGCCCAAGCACTTTTATGGCGCGGCGCGCAACATCGAAGAGGGGGGCAGCCTGACCATCATCGCCACGTGTCTGATAGATACCGGCAGCCGCATGGACGACATGATCTACGAAGAATTCAAAGGCACCGGCAATATGGAACTCCACCTCAGCCGGCGACTGGCCGAGCGCCGCATCTATCCCGCCTTTGACGTGGGACGATCTGGCACACGCCGCGAGGAGCTATTGATCGCTCCAGAAGCCCTGGCCAAAGTGTGGACGATGCGACGTATGCTGAGCCAGCTGTCTGGGTCGCCCCCCAGTGGCGCGGGCCTGGACTCCGCTTCTGCGCTGGAGTTACTCTTGCAGCGGATGGGACGTACCAGCAACAACCAAGAGTTCCTGGATACTCTAAATCAAAGCGTGATGTAGTTTCTTGAAGCGACCTTAATCCTTGACGGGCTGGAGAGGAGTCGGCGCGTTTTAGCGGTTGAACAGGGTGTCCAGTCGCCGTGTTGATTCGGGGTCTTCGGGTGGCGGTTCGACTTTGCTCGGACCTATGCGCGATAGATCGGCTCGCAATGCGCGCAGCTCGTTGAGGATTATCTCGTGTGATGGGTCTGGCTGGTCATTAGCGCAAGCCTGGTTTACCTCGGCCCGCAACGCGCGTATCTCCTGTAAGAGAACAGGCACTAGATCAATCAGCCGGTTCGCTGGTTCCTTGCCCGCTGCTGCGGACAGGATCAGCTTTTTTACAGCGGCAGCCGGGTTGGGTTGGGCAGCCAGCCAGGTGGCAACCCGCCGGTCCGCTGGATCGTTCAGGTCTATGGGCATA
>CBFDAD010000042.1:0-8756 GCA_965602705.1 uncultured bacterium | reverse complement strand
CCCTCAAACGAGGTCGAACCGGCCATCCCACTGCGTCCGTTGTTGACTCTCAAGAGCCGTGTGGCGCGAGTGCGGACGCTGCCCACTGGCGCCAGCATCAGCTATGGTCGCACCTACATCACGCAACGGCCAACGCCGGTTGCCCTCATCCCTGTGGGCTATGGTGACGGTTACCACCGGCTGATGTCGAACAGGGGCGAGGTTCTCATCCGTGGAGGGCGGGCGCCCATCGTGGGACGGGTCTGCATGGACCAGTTTGTGGTGGACATCAGTGGCATCCGCGGTGTGACCCAGGACGACGAGGTGGTGCTGATCGGGCGTCAAGGCCAGGAGGCGATTAGTGCGGAACGGGTCGCCACCTGGGCGGAGACGATCAACTATGAGGTCACCACCTCGATCCTGCCGCGCGTCACGCGGGTCTTTTTGCGAGGTGGACGGGTGGTTGGCGAGGAACCCCTGTAATCTTGCCTGCGCCTCCGCGTAGATTCGGGGTGCTGGCCAGCGGGATTCATCAGGCATAGCGCAACCTGCCCGGCGGATGGGATGGCGCTGGTGATCCACCCCTGGCACCGACGACCCGTGCCAGCGGGCCGACTCACATCCATACTAATTGCTACAGACACGGCTGAGGTTGCGCCGTGTCTGTTTCGTTGTGGTCACATTTTGCCGCCCGTGACCAATCTTGTTGAAGCGACGTACCCGGCGGCGCTGGGATATGTGGTGTCCGACTAGATGGCTTCTACGCAATGCGTTGCGGTTCCTTAGCCGTTCTGGTCATGTCAAGCCAATGCTGCTATAATGGGTGTGCTTCGTTGCAGAGCGGTGGCTCCTGCCACACGTTGAATCACTCATATTTCTGACATTGGGAAAGGATAGCGCATGAAGACGCGCGATGATGCCTGGCAGTTGGTGAACGAGTTCACTCAATCTCGTAGCTTGATCAAGCACATGTTGGCGGTCGAAGCGGCGATGCGGGCCTATGCCCGCCGCTTTGGCCAGGACGAAGAGCTGTGGGCCACGGTTGGTTTGGTCCACGACTTTGACTATGAACAGAACCCTGATCTCTCGGTGGAAGGCCACCCGGTCGTGGGAAGCAAGATTTTGCGCGAGCAGGGTTGGCCTGAAGAGATTATCCACGCGGCGTTGTCTCACGCCAGCGCCTACACCGGCGTACAACCCGAGACGTTGATGGAAAAGACGCTCTGCGCGGTGGATGAGCTGACGGGCCTTATCACTGCCGTCGCTCTGGTGCGACCGAGCAAGAGCATCCACGATGTCAAGATCAAGTCTGTTCGCAAAAAGTGGAGGAACAAGGATTTTGCGGCGGCCGTCAACCGTCAGGAGATTGAGCAAGCTACGGCCGCGCTGGGCGTCGAGCTGTGGGAGCACGTCGGCGTTGTCCTTGAGGCGATGCAAGGCATCGCTGACGAGTTGGGTTTGGCAGGGGAGTCTGTTTGAACGATGTACTGGAGGAAACTGGAGAGGTGGTGGCAGGAAGCTCAGGGGCGTCAGCAAGTTGAGGACGATCCGAGGCGAACGGATGCCCTTTTGATCTATAACCCCGCTGCAGGTCCTAGAGGAGAATTGCGCCGTGACCTGGATCGGGTGGTGGGTTACCTGGGCGAACGGGGTTGGAACGTGACGATACGACCCACGCGCAAGCCTGGAGATGCGACCGAACTAGCCCAGGCCGCCGTCGCGGCCCAGTGCAAAGCGGTGCTGGTGGCCGGCGGAGACGGCACGATTCACGAGGCGGTCAACGGGTTGGTCGGCAGTGACACGGCGATGGGGGTGTTACCCGTTGGCACGGGCAACGTGTGGGCTAAGGAGATCCGTTTACCTACACTGACGCTGGCGCAACGGGACCGCTTGTTGACGGCAGCGCGCATGCTTGTGGACGGTGAGGTACGCTGGGTGGACGTTGGTCGGGCCGGGAAACGTTACTTTCTCATTTACGCCAGCGTGGGCATCGATTCGTCGGTCGCGGCAGAGTTGGAACCGCGTACCCGTGCAAGCAAGCGACTAGGCGTGTTGGCTTATTTGTTGGCCGGCACCCGCGTCGCGCGTAACTTTGCCGGCGTGCGAAGTACGATCGTCATCGATGGCCGCACCATTCGCGCCAAGATCATCTTTGTCGTCGTCAGCAACATTCAGTTGTACGGCGGCTTAATCAAGATGACGCCGGAGGCGCGTGTGGACGATGGATTGTTAGATATCCGAGTTTTCAAGGGGATGGGGCCGGCCTGGGTGTTCCGTCACGTGGCCGGTGTCTTTACTAATCGCCACTTGCGCGACCCGATGGTCTCCCATTATCAGGGGCGACGCGTCACCGTCTATACCGCCGAGCCTTTTCCCATACAACTGGACGGCGAACCGGTAGAGATGACGCCCCTCTCGGTGGAGGTGGTCCCCAAGGCGCTGCGCGTGCTGGTGCCCAAAGCCGTGCCCGGTGAACTGTTCTGTGAAGGTGGCTATTCGGTCCTGTCTTCCCGTCCCCCGCGGTCCCGATTTCAACGTTTATATGATACAGGGCTGCGCCTGCGTGACTTGGCCCAGATTGCGATGCGTTCCAAAGCGCAATAGGTGTTACTTTTCAGATACGCTTTGATTCACAGAGCGGAGAGGAGACGAGATGAACCTGTTAACGAATCCCAATTTCGATCTTGGCCATCACCATCAGGGCGGCATACCCGAACTGACGGTGCCGGACGGTTGGTATCTTTACTTTATAGACGACGACACCTTCCCCGGTTGTGGCAGCCCACCCGCATATCGCCCCGAGGCAGTGGTTTGGAACATCAAGGATGCACCAGAACACGAGCAGGATGTTTTCTTTTTGGAGGGGGATTATTGCCTAAAGGTGTTCAAGGCCCACGCGCCTGTTTACTTTGCCTTGACCCAGGCTGTATCGGGCCTCGCCCCGGGCGCGAGCTACGGTTTCGTCGCTCAAGTATATCCTGACATCGTAAAAGGGCGCAGTGGCGGAAAAAAGGTTCGGCCCGAGGACATCTGGTATGCTGAGGCCCGCGTGGGTTGGAGCGATCCTGACACCCCTTGGCCGCACGCTCAGGATGGCGACGTCAATTGGTCCAAGTGGTTCAACGTGAACAATAAGAATTTCCGCTTTGGTGATTACAACCAGGTCTGGATGGAGTTCGTTGCGCCGGGCAGTGGCGAGGTTCGGGTGTGGCTAGAGTGCAAGGCAAAATGGGGCGACGCCGAGAATAATTGGTTTATGGATGGCTTCTCATTGGTACCTGTCAAGCCGCCGCCGGTGGTTGTACCCGCGCCCAAACCAGAACCCAAGCCCGAACCTGAACCAGGGCCGGAACCTGCACCTGCCCCTGAACCAGCACGGGGGGCGCCTCGGGCGAAGTATGCGCGCACCTACGTCTTGTTGCCGGAGAGTTTGCCGTTGGAGATGATGCTGGCGGCAGCGCGCGTCGCCTACGAGTGGAAGGCGACGGTCGGCTTTTCGGCCGACGACGCCGGAATTGGTGATCTGGACCAGCGTCGTATTATCTGCGTGAATCCCGATCAAATCGGTACCGGTCTGAACCAGGCCTGGTACGATCGGCATTATGCCGGCGCCAAGCTGGTTTCGGTTCACGCCCATAGCGCGTCGGATCTGGAAACAAAACTGAGAGCGGCGCTTTAATAAGTCTGCCTTGCGAGCAAGCCCACTCTACCAGTGCTCCTCGGGTAGGGCGGGCTTGCCTATGTGAGGACTGGCGGGGATTTGGCAACACCTGCCCAGCAAAGCTGTGCGGCGCTGGGTCCCCTTAGAGCAACAGACGAACGATCTGGGCTAGCGTCAGGATAAAGACAGTGGAGCTTTCACGACAAGAGGGAGCCATGCTGGCCGGTGAACTGGGACCCGGCGTGCGCAAGGCCATGGAGATCGTAACAGCTTTGGGTCGCATCTATGGCGCTAACCGGTTGGTGCCGGTGAGCAGCGTGCAGGTGGCTGGCGTGAGTTACAAGAACCTGGGCGACGCCGGACTAGAGTTCCTGTCCGAGTGGGCCGATCAAGGCGCGCGCGTTCGTGTGCCGACGACGCTCAACCCGGCCGGGATGGACCTGGTTCGCTGGCGTGTACTGGGCTTTGACGAGGCGTTTGCCCAGCGCCAGCAGGCTGTCGTCGAGGCTTTTGCTCGCATGGGCGTGACGACCACTTGTACCTGTACGCCGTACCTGGTGGGCAACCGGCCCCAACCTGGCGATCACGTGGCGTGGGCCGAGTCGTCAGCGATCAGCTTTGCTAACTCGGTCCTGGGTGCGCGCACCAACCGTGAGGGAGGACCCAGCGCCCTGGCTGCAGCCATCATCGGTCGCACTGCCGCTTATGGCTTACACCTGGACGAGAACCGCCGGGCGACGCTGCGGGTGGAGGTGCGTTGCCCGGTCAGGTCGCCGGCAGATTTGGGCGCGTTGGGTTATCTGGTGGGTAAGGCAGCCCGGAACCGGGTGTTGTTTTATGAGGGGCTGGAGATCAGCGGTGAGGACGAGTTAAAGGCCTTGGGCGCGGCGATGGCGGCTAGTGGGGCGGTGGCGCTGTATCACGTGGCTGGGGTGACGCCTGAGGCCCTTGCCGGGGCTGACGTGTTGGCGCCCGGCGCCGAGCGGTTAGTGATTGAAGACCTGTCGCCTGGTTACTCAGCGCTATCTCAGTTGGAAATCGGCACTTTGTCCCCCCACGGGCAGGAGAGGATTGATCTCGTCTGGATCGGCTGTCCCCACGCCTCGCTTGCCGAGATCGAGCAGGTGGTGACGCTGTTGGACGGGCGGCGGGTGCGTTCGGCGCTGTGGATCACGGTGGCTCGCGCCGTGCGCGAGCAGGCGGCACGACGCGGATTAGTGGCGGCCGTCGAGGCTTGTGGTGGGCAGGTCGTCGCCGATACCTGCGTGGTCGTCGCACCGGTACGCGAGCTGGGCTTTCGCAGTATGGCGACGCCATCGGCCAAGGGGGCTTACTATGGTCCGACTCACGCCGGGCTGGCGGTGCGTTACGGGTCGTTGGCGCGGTGCATTCAGGCGGCGATGGAGGGTGCATGGCCGGGATCGAGTTGATTGGCCGCGTCATCAAAGCGGGTCAAGTTGAGGGCCAGGCACTGGTCTCGCCGGAACCCATCGGCTTTTTTGGCGGGGTGGACCCCGAGACGGGTATCGTGATCGAAGCGGGACATCCACTGGAGGGTCGGTGTGTGTCCGGGCAGGTGCTGGTCTTCCCGACGGGCAAGGGCAGTACGGTTGGCTCCTACATCCTTTACCGCTTGAAAAGGAATGGGGTGGCGCCAGTGGCCCTAATCAACGCTGAGAGTGAGCCAATTGTAGCCGTGGGAGCTATCATTAGTGACATTCCGATGGTTGATCAGATCGAGATAGGGCAGATTGCCACGGGCGACTGGGTGGAGATCAGAGAGGGAGAAGTAAGGATTCAGCCGCTGCAAGGCGCTGGCCCGAGGCGGCAGCGCTAGGCAAGGATTTGATGTTCACAGCCGGGGCGGGCTTTGTGCTTGCCCCGAAAGCTTATAACGGGCCTTTGCTATTCAACCAACGCCGCCGCTGCCCGCTCGATCAATGCCTGCATCCGCGCTACCATCGCGGCCGGGTTGGGGTGGAGCCCTTCAATCAACAAGGCATTCTCGTACAGTTGCTCGATCGCCGGGTCAATCAAGGCCTCGTCGGGTCGCTCTGCGATCAGCCGGGCCAGATTCCGCACCAGGGGATGCCGGCGGTTGAGCTCTATTATCTTTTTGGGCGCCTCAAAGTCCTGGTTGAGAAGACGCCGGACGCGTTGCATATCTCGGTCAGTGGCGTCGCTGGGTGAGACCAGCCGGCACGGGCTGTCGGTCAGTAGTTTGGACTCGCGTACCTCGACCACGCGCTCGCCCAACACAGCCCTAAAGCGCTCGATCAACGAATTCAAATCGGTTGCCTCGAGCTCCTCCGCACTCTCGGGGGGTTCCTCTTCTTCAGGCAACTCCAGGCCAGCATCGTCCACGTTGCGCAGCGGTTTGCCCTCGAACTCTCTCAAGCTCAATACCATAAAGCTGTCAATGGGCTCAACCAGGTAGAGCACTTGTGTGTCGTGGGCCTTGAAATAGTCCAGGTGTGGACTGTTGGCGACAGAGCTCAAGTCTTGGCCCAGGATGTAGTAAATGGCCTGTTGGTCCTCGGCCATCCGCTTTGTGTACTCGGCGAGAGAGATTTGGCGGTCGCCGTCCCGCGACGACTGGAAACGCAACAATTTAACCAGGTCGTCGTGACTGGTGGGGTCGGTGGCAACACCCTCTTTGATAAAGCCACCAAACTCACGCCAGAGGTCTGCATAATTTTCAGGGTGTTCCTCAGCCATCTTTGCCAGTTCGTTGACGAGACGGCGTCTTAGCACCCGCTTGATGCGATTCATCACCAGGCTGGTCTGCACCGACTCGCGGGAGATGTTGAGCGGCAGGTCTTCGGAATCCACCACCCCTTGGACAAAGCGAAAGTGGTTGGGCAACAAATCCTTGTTGTACTCTTGGATCAGGACCTTCTTGGAATAAAGCCTGAGGCCGTGGTCGGTACGCAAACTCAGCATGCCTCCGTCCTTTTTCCCGGGGACGTAGAGGATGGCATAGGTTTGCACCGGTGCGTCGGTGGCGACGTGCAAATGCAGCAAGGGCTTCTCAAAGTCAAGCGTCAACTGGCGGTAGAAATCGTCGTATTGCTCCTCAGTGACTTCGCTGGGGAGCTGTCGCCAGAGCGCCGTCTGTTGGTTGATAACGCGCTCCTTTGCCTCGCCGTCCTCGGTCGTGAGCAGATAGATGGGAAATGCAACAAAGTCCGAGTGCTTTTTGATGATCTGCTCCAGCCGGTAGCCTTGGGCAAACTCGGTGGCGTCGTCCTTGAGCTTGATCTCGACGCTGGTGCCTCGATCCGGCTTGGTGGCTGGCTCGACGGTAAAAGTGTTCGTGCCGTCAGAGACCCAGGTCCACGCCTCGTCTCCAGGCCGATATGAGCGCGAGGTGACACGTACCTCTTGGGCCACCATAAAGACCGAGTAAAAGCCCACGCCAAACTGGCCGATGACGTCAGCCGGGCGGGCTTCCTTTTCTATGCTCTCTAGAAACGCTCTAGCGCCGGACTGGGCGATGGTGCCCAGGTTTTCGATCAGCTCCTCGCGGTTCATCCCGATGCCATTGTCAGTGATGGTGACTGTTTGGGCGTCGGCGTTAAAGCTCAGGCGAATCGCCAACTCGCTCTCGGGATCAAGCACGTCACGGTTGGTCAGCATCTCAAACTGGATGCGGTTGAGAGCGTCGGAGGCGTTGGAGATCAGCTCTCGCAAAAAGATATCACGATCAGTGTAGAGTGAGTGTGCCAGAATGTGCAAAAGTTGCTGGATCTCGGCGCGAAACTCTAATGCCTGCGGCTGGGTTGCTTTTGTCATTCTTTTTTTCCTGCCTTGGTTTTGGCCGCAGTCTGTTCCTCAGGCCTGGGCGATTTTTGGTCCTTTGAACTTGAACTCGGCCGGCTCAGGTTTCCATTCCGACCGTGGTCGGTAACGTAAAAGCCAGAGCCTTTAAAGATGATCGTCGGCGCTGCAAAGACGCGATGCACACCTTTGTGTCCGGCGGGGCAGGTCGTCGGATGCGGGTCACCATAATGTCGATGCATTTCAAAGCGCATCCCGCAAACGTCACACTCGTACTCATAGACTGGCATTTGGTTTTACTCCTACGGAACCGTACACGCTACTTTTACCATTCTATCACATTATCATAAATCGGGCACATAAGAAAAATGTTAGACCACAGGGGCAACTTGTTAGAGTTTTATTAGAAACGTTGAGTTTGCCCCGCTGTCACTTGTAGAGTACAATCGATGTGCTTGCTTTGGAAGCGTTGAACAGCGAAGGGATGTCTGGAATGGTCTTGAATGAACGTTTGCAGCACCCCTGGAACGTCTCCCGCGACGTGGCGCTTGTTATTCAGAATGACCTGCGTCGCCACGTGGTGGTCGAAAACCGGTTGGGCTCGGTAAAAACCGTCGCCGGGGTTGACGTTGGCTTCCCTGACCCCCAGACGGCGCGCGCCGCCGTCGTTGTGTTGTCTTTCCCTGTACTAGAACCACTGGATTACGCCATAACTCAAGTACCGGTGACGTTTCCGTATATACCTGGTTTGCTTTCCTTTCGTGAGATGCCAGCGGTGCTGGTCGCTATGGACAAGCTGCAGGTCTGGCCTGATTTGTTCATCTTTGACGCCCAGGGGTTGGCCCATCCACGTCGGCTGGGTCTTGCCAGTCACGCTGGGTTATTGCTCGACTGGCCCAGTATCGGTTGTGCCAAGAGTAGATTGACGGGCGAATACGTGGGGCCAGGGCAAGAGCGGGGGGAATGGTCGCCACTGATGGAGGGGGGGGAATGCATCGGGAGGGTGCTGCGCACCAGGGCTGGGGTCAAGCCGGTCTTTGTCTCCATCGGCCACAAGGTGGACCTGGAGACGGCGCTGCGTTACGTGCTTGACTGTGCGCCTCGCTATCGTCTGCCCGAGACGACCCGCTACGCTCACCGGGTCGCCGGAGGCGAGGCGATCAATCTCGGTGCGAAGCAACGGTTGAGACTGTTCTGAAAATGGATATGGATCACATGTGGGTTGGGTAAACGCACGTCTACCTATTCAGTGGCAAACATGGATGATTGGAAGCGCCAACTGGTCCCGAACGGCTTTGAATGGACCAGCTTTGAGACTCAAACCAGTGTCTTGTTA
>CBFDAD010000041.1:0-8920 GCA_965602705.1 uncultured bacterium | reverse complement strand
CTGCCCCCGACACAGTTCTTTGGCGATGTTCCCGTGCCCTGGGGGGGGGGGGGCTGGGACATCTTGTTCGCCGGTGACGACGTCAACTTGACCAGCGACCAGGAACTCACCGGGCCGACGGCCGTCAACGGCTACGTGCCAGTTGAGCCTGCGCGCGATCCCGTCGACATCCGCTACGATGGCGGCGACCGTATCATCTCCAGTGGTGGCCCGGTGGATTTAGCTCACGCCATGTGGCCCCTTGAAAACTCTTGGATCGGCGGTGCGTGGGAAGTTTATTCCCGGCAGGCCTACGTAGACGCGTACTCTTATCGTTTGCCCATCGGTGAGGATCTGTATAGCTTTGGCGGTGGCGATACCGGCATCTATGGTGACTTTCGAAATGTCTATCTGCAGTTGGGGGCCTTTGAAGACAATACGACCGTCATGATTGATAACGGCGTCGACCGAGTCAATCTGACACTCGACCGGGGATTGACTTATTTCAGCATGGGTTATATCAATTCTCGCTCTGCACCCGCTATCACTATCAACTCTGGCACCACTATCCGCTCCAACAAGCCCATCCAGGTGGGGCTGGCGACTGGCGCCGATAGCCGCGAGGGAGATGGGTTCCAGGGGCGTTTTTTGATCGTGTTATCTGATTTGCTGTGGGGCGCGGATTATATCGTGCCTGTGCCTAGCGGGGAACTCGGTGACCGGGCCGAAGTTTACCTCGCAAATCCCAACGATTTCCCCATTACTATCAGTGCCTACGATGCCGTGACGCAAACCACTTTTGTCGTCAGCTCTTCGACCTATATCAGTTCAACAGTGCCTTATTCCCAAAAGAGAGATAATTTGGGACATCTGCCCGAGGATTCTGCACTGCGCTTTACCTCCTCCGACGGGGTCTTTGGCGTCGTTGTCGCGGCCGATAGCTCGGATGTCAATTATGACTGGGGCTTTTCGGGTATCCCTGCCAAATATCTCACACGAGATTATTATGTCTCCTGGGCACCTGGCACGACTGATCTTTCGGATAATGGTTCACCGGTGTGGGTCACGCCGCTGGCTGACGGCACTACCTTTTACGTCGACTTTAGCCCCCTGGACGGCATTGTAGATGAGGCTTTCACCCTGGATGTTTTGCAACAGCGGCGCGTTTTTGACCCCGACAATGACAACACTGGTACACATATCTGGGCTACGAGCGAGTTCGCCATGTCCTGGGGAGAGGACCCCCGCACGGCTGGTCTCTCTACCCCTTACCTTGACCTGGGTCTCACCACTTTGCCCCTGCTGCAGCGCTGGCTGGACCCGGTGCTGACGCTGGATAAAACGGCCAGCCCGACTATCTTGCCGTCCGCCGGCGGAACGGTGACCTTTACGCTGGTGGCCCATAGTTATAACGCGCCTCTAGCCAACGTCGACATGACGGATACCTTGCCGATCAATTGGAGCTACGTGTCGAACAGTACCCACGTCATCTACCCCACGGGTGGCTCAGGCAGTCCGGAGCCTATGCGTGATGGTCGCACTTTGTTTTGGGATCTCTCGACCGACCTGGACGTGAACCACAGCATGACGCTCACCTTCCAGGCTGAGATTACCAGCACCGGTGGCGTAGACCTCACCGCTTACGATGGCTTTGAGAGTGGCTCTTATCGTGGTGGGGCAAACTGGGCGAACAACTGGCAGGAGAGGGGGGATGACGATGACCCCGCTGGTGGCGATGTTCGCATCGTCGTCTCGGGTTCACCTTTTGCTGGCAACCGTCATTTGCAGATGCGGGCTGCCAACAACGCTATTTCCAGGACGCTAGATCTGGGCGATTTTGTCCTGCCGACTTTGCACTTTGTGCACCGGGTTGAGCAGCTCGAAAGCGGTGACTATTTCTGCCTTGACGTTCACGACGGGAGCGGTTGGACGACCGTCCTGACATGGACCGACGAGGACCTGCAAGGCGCCTATATGCGCGAGATTGTGGATCTCGCCCCCTATGCCAGCACTGCCACGTCAATCAGGTTCCGCAGTGGGAGCACTGTTGGGGCCTGGGACTATTTCTACGCTGACCAGATTGAGGTCTATGATCGCGTGGCCGTCGGCGTGAACCGTGGTGAGGCACTGGGCAAGGACGAGTATTCTCAAACGTTGTTTCGCCCTACGGACGAGGCCACCGTCTATATCAGCCCCTTGAACTTGACCAAGTCGGTCAGCAGCGCCCGGGCCGAGATTGGCGATACGCTCGTCTACACGCTTGCCTACGATAATCTCAGTGCCTTCACCACTGCCACCAACGTCACGCTGCGTGATGCTGTGCCGATCCAGTACGTTACCCTGCAATCCATCTCCGACGGAGGCGTTTACCACGCTGCCAGCGGTTCGATCATTTGGACCCTGGGCACGCTTTCGCCAGGGGCCAGTGGTTTTGTGACCTTTACCGTGAAGGTGAACCATTTTGTAGAAGATGGCACCATCCTCAAGAATGTGGGATACCTGCATAGTGACCAGACGCAGGCGGGTAGCAACGAGGTGCGCACCGCCGTGTTGGCGCCTGACATCGATTTCTCCAAGCTGGGGCCTAACACCGCTGCACGGGGGCAGGTGATCACCTACACGCTCTTGTACCAGAACGCTGGCAGCATTCAAGCCACAGGGGTCGTGATCTCGGATACTCTGCCGCCTTTCACCAGTTACTTGTCTGGCAGTTTGGCCATCAATACAGGGAACGGGTGGGTCGCACTGAGCGACGCCACCGATGGCGACCAAGGGGCTTACGTCTCGCCCACACTGGTCATTGCCCCCGGTGTCAGTGCCGGTGTCATTGCCCCTGGAGAGTCAGGCCAGATCAGGTTTAGCGCACAAATAGCGGAGGATGTGCCGTCTACTGCGCTGGTTTTGAACTCGGCCACCATTGACCGGGACCTGGACATTCCGCGCGACTCGAACGCCGTGGTTACGCGTATCTCGGACTTGTTGCTTTACAAGACGGCGGAGCAAGAGGCGGTGGCTCCGGGCGGCGTGATCTCGTATACCCTGACCTTCGAAAACGTCTCGCAGACGGTCGCCCAGACGAATGTCTATGTGTGCGAACCGATTCCCAGTTTCACCAGCTTTGTCGCCGATAGCGCTTATGGCGCTGACCAGATAGAGTATTCCTGGAATAATGGTGTTACCTGGAGCCCTACGTTGCCCATCACGCCGGTGACGCACCTGCGTTGGTATGATGCAGTATTACCCGCCAGCGCGCACAACACGGTCGGCTTTGCGGTGCAGGTGAATGACACACTTGCATCCCACACGACCATCCAGAACATGGCCCGCATCACCAGTACTGAAAGCGCTACGTATTTTGACGAGTGGATCCCGTCAAACACGGTACAGGTAGCGACGGTGGATTTATGGGTGGAAAAGCAGGCCAACCGATCCACCGCCCAGGCTGGCGACCCGATTTTGTACACCATCTTGTATGGCAATCACGGCACCGCCGATGCCTTCGGGGTGCGGATTGCGGACACACTGCCCCTCGGCACGACTTACGTCGCAGGGAGCATCTGGGGTCCGGGAGCGGACGACAGCGCGAATCCAGTCCTGGCCTGGGACGTGATGACGGTAACGGCTGGGGCCAGCGCCCAGTCACTGGGCTATGCTGTCTTTCTAGATAACGACCTGTCGCTCGATGCTGTCATTACCAACACCGCTGCTCTCAGCAGTGCCTATGGGTTGGAGATGAGCGATGCAGCTACGACCATCGTCACGGGTTCCGTGACTTATGGCCCGGCGCTCAAGCTCATCAAGAGTGGTCCTGTCTCTGCCGGCGTAGACGATACGGCGGTCTTTACCTTTACGGTGACCCACGACACAGTTATGGGTGATGGTTCAGCGGTTAGCACGGTCATCGTCACGGATGACGTCGCCGGTCCGGCCAGCTATGTGAGTGGTGGTGACGGTGACGGCTTGCTGGAGGTGGGGGAAACCTGGGTCTACACAGCGGGTTACGTCATTCAAGCCGCGGACCCGGCATTGCTGGTCAACATTGGTACTGTCCAGGGCCAGGATAAAGATGGTGATCTCGTACGCGCTAGCGACACGCACAGTACCGTGACCTTTGGTGAGCCTATTCTCTCGTTGCACAAAGAGGTCAATGCCGATCCTGTGGCGCCTGGGGAGCTATTTTCTTACACGTTGAGCATCACCAATAGCGGTCGGACCGCCCACAACCTGGTGGTCAGCGACGTGGTGCCCGCTGATACGTCCTTTGCTGGCTGTGCCGGTTCGAGTTGCGCTTTGGCAGATGATACGGTGGTTTGGGGCCCAATTGATTTGCCTGGGCTAGGAACGGGACTGGACCTGACGTTGTTTGTGACCGTAAGCGAGGGACTGCCCAATGGCTGGCTCATTGTGAATGAGGAATATTCCCTGGTGGCCGAGGATGCACCTCTCCTGAGCGGTCCGCCGGTGACGACGACAGTGAGTGTGCCCATATTGAGCCTAAGCAAACACGCGTTTATCGACCAGGTTTACACTGACTCTCGTCTGGATTACGCGTTGCTGGTGAGCAACTCCGGTGGAAGTGCGAACCGTCTGGTGGTCAGCGACACGCTGCCGTCAGATACCGCCTTTGGCGGATGCGATTGTACGATAGCCGCTTTGGCAGCTACTTCGGGATCAGCGCTGCAAGAGAGTGGCTTCTGTGGTGCACCCTTTACTTGTGGTATGGAGGGCGACCAGGTTGTCTGGCGTGTGGATGGGATGGCTGGCGGCCGCTCGCTGCAAATGACCTTTTGGGTGACCGTCGCGTCTGACTTGCTCGATGGTACATTGATTGTCAACGACGACTATGCCGCTGTCGCCGATCACTTTTCACCGGTGACAGGCAACCTGCCGGTGACGACGACCGTGCGCCAGTTGCTCGTATCTGTCTCAAAAACGGCCTGGCCTAACCCGGCTCAATTGGGCCAGCTGTTGCTCTTTACCATCACGGTGCGAAACGAAGGCGGCCCATTGGAGAGCGTCGCGGTTACGGACGTCTTACCCAGCGGAGTGTCCTATGTGGATTGTGACGGGGCGTTGTGTGGGCTCAGCCAGGTTGATGGGCCTGAGGTAAGGTGGTGGCTGCCAACCCTTCCCGCTAGCAGCGAGCGGGAATTGAGTGTGCGCGTCACCGTCGATGCTGCCCAGGATAAAAAGATTGTCAATGAGCTCTACAGTGCCTGGATCCCAGCGGCCCAGCGTCGGGTGACGGGTGATCCGGTCGTGGTACTGGTGGAGCCAAACTGCCTATACTTGCCTATCGTGATGCTAGACTATACGCCATAGGAACCGCATAGTACAGGCAGGTCTCTTGCCTGAGCTAGTGGGGATTGAGGGGTTCTCATTTACGAGCGCCCCTTTTTGATTTAGCCTGCGCAAAGGCCTGGCTTCAGGCCAGCGACGTGAACTCGAGCAATGTCTCGACAGGGACGGCGCCAGCCCGCAAGACACGGGGAGGATCGGTCGTGCAGTCGAGTACCGTGGAGGGGACGCCGCCGGGGCACCGACCCCCGTCTACGACGGCGGCTATGCGTTCTCCCAGTTGGCTGATTACTTTGTCGGGGGTGCGGGGGCTTGGTTGTCCTGAGCGGTTGGCGCTGGTGACGGCCAGGGGCGTGCCGGCGGCGGCGATGATTTGCCGGGTCAGGGGCAGGTCAGGGATGCGCACGGCGACGGTGGCGGTGGCGCTTACCTCTTTCGGCACGGATTGGCTCTTGGGGAGGACCAGAGTCAACCCACCAGGCCACAAGTGGGCGGTCAACTCTCGGACCAGGTCGCTAATCTCGGCCACGACGGTGCCAAGATCTTGCGGGTCGGCCAGCAGAATCGGGATGGCCTTTTCGGGCGGGCGGTTTTTGACGATGTAAAGCTGCGTGATGGCGTCGGGCTGGTTAGCAGCGGCAGCGAGGCCATAGACCGTGTCTGTGGGAAAGGCGACCAGCTCACCCGCCCGCAGTAATGCTGCGGCGCGGGCGACACTCGTCTCCAGTTTGGCGTCCAGTAATTCAAGCATCTCTATCAACCCTAGTAATTCATTCCGTTTTGACAACACCTGCCCAGCAGAGCTGTACGGCGCTGGGTCCGGCGCGAGCGAGTGAGTGGTCACTCCGCTAGCAAAAAACGCTCGATAGCGACCGCAGCACCATCGGCCGATAGTGGTGGCGCGATCCAGTCGGCGGCGGCCTGTGCCAGGTCACTGCCGCTTGCCATGGCCACTCCCAGACCCGCCCATTCGATCATAGGGACGTCGTTGCCCTGATCGCCGATGGCCATAACCTGGGCTTGCGGCACGCCCAGATGTTCAGCGAGCCGGCGTAGGGCCGCCCCTTTATTGACGCCCAGGGGGTTACCCTCGACGAAAAGGCCGTGGGAACGAACCACGACCATCCGCTGACCAAAGCGGGCGCGCAGTTGCGCCTCAATGCAGTCAGCCTCATTCTCGTTGGCGACAATGACGAACTTGGCTGGATCATAGCTGTGTTCGCTGATTGCTCTGGCTAGGTCGTCCACGCGGTGTAGCTTCGTTCCCAGCAGGTCGTGGTAAAAGCGTTGCGGGTATCGCAACTCTTGAAGATAGATGTCGTCTTCGAGATACACCAATATGTGCCAGCCCGCAGTGAGTGCTTTGCCCGCCGGCTGTGTGTGTTCAGCACAAACACCGTCACCAGAGCGGGCCATTTCAATCACTTTGAGAACCAGGGAGCGCTCCATCGTCGCCCCGTAAAGCCGTTCGCCGGTCAACGGGTGCTTGATGAGTCCCCCCTGATAACAAATCAGGGGCAGCGCGATGTCCAGCGAGCGGGCAAAGGGGAGTGCTGAGGGAAAGCTGCGGCCGGTGGCAAGCGTGACATAGATCCCTCGCGCCTGTGCTGCGGCCAGCGCCTGGCGCACACGAGCGTTGATGATGGTATCGTCGCCCATCAGGGTGCCGTCCAGATCACAGGCGAGCAGGCGATAGGGAGGGGATTTGCAGTCGCTCATTGCTCTCTCTGGCGCGTTGCGCTTGCAAGGACGGCCGACCCGACCTCCAATTGGCCGTCCGTCTTGATGCACAACACGCGATCGCGACCGGCCAGGTCGGCGTGGAGGGTGACGTCGGCGGTCGGAAAGACCTGGCGAGCCAGGGAGGTCACGGCCGCTCCCTGCGTGGCGCCAATCTCTAACAGTAGAGCGCCTCCCGGACGCAGATGGGCCGGTGTTTGCCGCAAGAGCCGCCGCATGACGTCCTTTCCGTCGAATCCGCCGTGCAAGGCCAGTCGGGGCTCGTATTCGCGGACTTCGCAGGGAAGCACGGGCCACTCGTCGTCAGCGATGTAAGGTGGGTTGGACACGACCAGGTCAACCGGCTCGGGCAGGGACGTTAGCAGATCAGACTGCAGCAAGGTAATACGGTCGGCGACTCTGTGGCGCTTGGCGTTGGCGCGAGCGACGGACAGTGCCTCAGGCGAGAGATCCAGGGCGTAGACAACGCTTTGGGGGGCGTGGACCGCCAGGGCGATGGCGATACAGCCCGACCCGGTGCCTACGTCGGCGATCAAGAGGCGGCGATCTTTCCCCGGGCCGGGCCGAACGCAAGAGACCAGGGGCAGCGCCAAATCTACCAGCGTCTCCGTCTCGGGGCGGGGGATGAGGACGCGCGAGTCAAATGCAAAGTCGAGGCCCTAGAATTCGATGTGCCCGGTGAGGTGGGGCAAGGGCTCGCCGCGGGCGCGTCGGTCCACCAGGGATCGGTAAGAGTGGAGTTGGTGAGGCGGTAGCGGGCGCTCCGGATGGGCGTAAAGCTCGGCACGAGATAGGCCAAGCACGTGTGCCAGTAGCAATTCTGCCTCCAGCCGGGGAACGTCGGTGCTGGCTTTTAACCGGGAGGCGGCACGGGTCAAGGTAACAGCGCAGTCCACCATACACCTCTACGCCAATGCTTGAAGCTTTTCCGCTTGCTCCTGGGTGGCCATCGCATCGATGAACTCGTCCAGGTCTCCTTCGAGCACACCCGGCAACCGGTAGAGGGTCAACCCGATGCGGTGGTCGGTGACCCGGTTCTGGGGATAGTTATAGGTGCGGATCTTTTCGCTGCGCTCACCGCTGCCGACTTGGGCGCGACGGGTAGCGTCTACCTTTTCACTTTGTTTTTGTTGCTCGATCTCGTAAAGCCGGGCGCGCAAGATGTTCATGGCACGAATCCGGTTCTGCGTCTGCGAGCGTTCGCTTTCGCACGTGACGACCATACCGGTGGGGTTGTGGACGATACGGATAGCGGTGGCGTTCTTTTGCATATGCTGGCCGCCTGGTCCCGACGAGCCGTAGGCGGTGATCTCGAGATCCTTTGGATCAATTTGAACCTCGACATCTTCGACCTCTGGCAGGACGGCCACAGTGGCAGTGCTGGTATGGATGCGTCCCTGGCTCTCGGTGACGGGTATGCGTTGCACGCGATGGACCCCGCTTTCAAATTTAAAGCGCGAGTAAGCTCCCTTGCCTGCTACTTCAAAGATAACCTCTTTAAAGCCACCGATGCCGGTGTCATGAACGTTGAGAATGTCCGTCTTCCACCCGCGCCTTTCGGCGTAGCGGGTGTACATGCGATACAAATCAGCGGCGAACAACCCGGCCTCATCGCCACCAGCGCCTGCCCGAATCTCGATAATGACGTTGCGTTCGTCGCGCGGGTCTTTGGGCAGCAGCAGTTGTTTCAGTTGCGCTTCCATTTGGGCCAGTTGTGCTTCCAACTGCTCCATCTCGTCCTGAGCCATCTGGCGCAATTCCTCGTCCTCTTCCTCGTCGAGGATCAGGCGAGCGCCGGTCAGTTCTTCGCCAACCGCCCGGTAGCTACGGTAGGTCTCGACGATCTCCTGCAGTTCCGCGCGCTCCTGGGCGTATCCGACCACTTTTTCATAGTCCTGGGCGA
>CBFDAD010000040.1:0-8943 GCA_965602705.1 uncultured bacterium | reverse complement strand
AGGACAAATTCGGGTCACGGCTTTCGGAGCTGCAAGAAAAAGATGCGGTCTTGCTCTTGCTGCTCGACAACCTGGAAGCCGCTCTTTTCAGCCAAGTCCCAATAGAACCCCAGATCGTGTTCTTCCTTTGGCCAGGGCTGTCCATACCCTGTCTCAATTTCCGTGTCGTTTACTCTTACGGAGATCGGAATCACAAAGATATCTTTGTCGTCATCGAGTCGCTGCGGGACAATCGCGTCCCAGATTAGAAATTTTCCGCCCGGTTTGAGCACCCTGTGAACCTCACGGAACACTTGCTCATAGTCGGGTCTACTCTTGATATACATCAGCGCAAAGAAACTGGTCGCCGTGCCGAACGTGCCGTCCAGGAACTGCAAATCCCTGGCGTCCATTATGATTTTTAGCGGACCATCGGCCGCCTCTTCCAGCTCTTCTTTGCGAAGATCGATGGCGATGACTCTTTCACCCTTTAGAATCCCTATGACACCCTCACCGCCTCCGCCGATATCCAAAATGTATCCCGCAGCATCAAAGTCATCGACGGTGATCTCTTGCGTATCAAAGAGGAAATAACGTTCCTCAACAGGCTTTGTGTGCTTTTCACCCACTTTCGATTTTCCTTCCTACAGGCTGGACGCCTGCGTTTTCATCCCTTGCGGCAGGTTGCTGGCGCAGCACTCCTCAATCCGCTGCATGAAAGCCAGCGTCCCTTCGGCTGCCGTCTCCCACTCCTGGTCGAGTATCAGGCAGTGAGTGGATTGGTCCAGCCAAACCAATTCCTTATCAGTCGCGCCTGCTTTGGCAATGATCTCCTCGGCCCCACTGGGATCGAGCGTGGTGTCCAACCGGCCTTGAAAGACCAGTAACGGCTGTGTGACTTTTGGCAGTCGTCGCCGCACCTGGCGTTGCAAGGCCAGCACTTGCGCCAGCGCCGGAACCGGGTCGACCGTGTAGCCCTGCCAGCGCTGGTTGGTGATCGAGTCAGGGTTGTCACCGGCCCGGCGCTTGGTCAGCGTTTTAATAAAGGGCTTGAGCAGGGGCGCCAAAAAGGCCAACCGGTTAGCGGTCCGCAGGGCCGGCGCGTAGGCGATGAGTCCCGCGATCTTGGGGTGCTCGCTGCCCAGATAGAGGCTCAGAAGGCCACCCAAAGACTCACCTGCGACGAACACCTGCTCACAGCGCGATGCCAGTTCAGCCAGCGCGCCCTCAGCGTGGTCGACCCAGTCGCGCCAGGTGCAGGCGTTGATCTGCTCGACAGTGGTACCGTGGCCTGGCAGCAGTGGCCCGGAGATGGTATAGCCGTGTTCGTGAAGGTATCGCCCCACCAGCCTGACTTCGACTGGGGTAGCCGTGTAACCATGGATCAAGAGCACGCCCGTGTCGCCGCCGGCGTAGAAAAAGGGTGAGCCGTCCAGGTGTGGATTCTGGAGATGTGTGGTGGACATTTTATTTAGGATTCACAGTCAGTTCGGCGTCGTCAAAAAAGGCGGCGTTGCTGATGGCCGCGTAGAGTGGTTCGGCGTAGAGGCAGACCGTCACCTTCCCGGCGCGACCGACCTCGACCTCGGGCGCGATAATCGGTTGCACGCTTTGCTCCTGGTTGAGGTACACCAGGTCGCTCCACTGCGCGTTGCTGCAATCAGGGCCGCCATCGGGATCGATGCCCGCGGCCAGTTGGATGGCGCCAGTGTCGGCAAAGGCTCCGGCAAACACCTGGAAGCCGACCGTGGCGGTTGGCGACACGGTCACTGTCTGGAAGACGTGGACGTCGAACTTTAGGTATTTTTCTGCGTCAATCTGCAGCGTCGGACCATTGATGAAGCGGACCGGGTCGTCGGCCTGTTTAAATAGGGGGGTGTCAAAGCTGGTGTCAGGATTATAGTCCCCACCGGGCGTAAAGTTGTCTGCGGCCCACCAACTCCAGCCGGGGATGGTGTTGTCTCGAATCCCCTCAAAGGTGGGGTTTTGCAGACCGAGGGTGTCGGTCGGCCCGGGCAGGCTGGGCGTCACCACCTCAGTGGGCCGAGGCGTGAAGGTTGGGGCAAAGGTGGGCGAGATCGTCGGCGGCGGTGTGCTTGTCGGTGTCGGCGGCGGTGTGCTGGTAGCGTAAGCTGTGCGTGAGGGCAACGGCGTCCAGGTCGGCGGAACTGTGATGGGCGTCGGCGTATAGACGAGCTGTGTCGCCGCCGCCGTCGTCGTGGGCAAGAGGGCCAGCGTCGGCACTGGCGACGCCGCACGGTTGGTGTTGATCAGCGTGATGGCCAACAAGAGCGTCACGCCGAACAGCATAGCGATCACGATAGCCAGAATGATTTGCTGCCCTTTAGTCATAATTCAGACTCTTTAGATTGGGTTTGCTGCCCCGTGCCAGACAGCTAGAGAATCTCGCATTCGCTAGCTTTGCAGCTCAACGCACGCAACAGTAAGGGATAATTGTCGTCATTATACTTGGGGCCGGGTGGCAGGTCAAGCCCCTCGCAAAGCCTGCATTTTGTCGATTGAAGAAGGGCGTGGTATAATGTTTGTGTAAGAACCGAGATTTAGGAGGATTGCGTGAAACGGTCCAGTTACAAGCGGCGCAGCAGTCGTAGCGCCAAAATCCTGACCACTGCTTTTAGCATCATCGTTGTCGTGAGCGTCGTGTTAAGCCTGGTGGGTTCATTCCTATTGAGAGATTCTAATGGGACGCCGCCTACTCCCACGCGTGTGTTCCCTACCCCTGCACCTTTGGGTAGCCCAACGCCTTCCCTTACGCCGAGCCCCGGTATCCCCACACCGGTCTTGGCTACTCCAAAAGCGAGTCCTTGACCGCGCGCGACCTGATAGCCGATACGAATTACTCCTCGAACTTAACTCGCTCGCGGGCTGTTGGCGTTGGTGGGCCTCAGGCATTGAGGCGTAGGATCAGGAAAAACGTCACAGCAGTCACGACGGCGAACTCGATCAGCGTGCGACGGGTGAGTCGGTTCAGGAGAATTTGCTGTACGATGCCCACCACGGCGTAGAAAATCAGGAGCAGGATCATACCGCCGGCCAGGGCTGAAAGTCGCCAGTAGTTAAGTGCCCAGGCACTTTCGCCTAAAATCAGGCCGGTGATGAGTCCATAGAGCAGGGCCTTCCTCAGTCCCACTTCGGTGGTGTTGAGTAGTTCGAACGCTAAAACCCCGCCGACAGCGCTGACCGCTGAGGCCGTGATCGCGCTGCGTCCCCGACTGCCGTAAATCAGAATAAAACTGCTGAAAGCCAGCGTGTACGCAATCACGTTGAGCGTCAAGCGTGCGCGAGGATAGCCCAACACATAGGGGTCAATGGTCGAGAATTCGGCGCTGATGACCAGGGTAATGGCGAGACCGGTCAGTACCAGTCCGGCCCACCACAGAGGCCAGGTCGGGGCATATTCCAGCAGTAACGCCGCGTTGAGTCCCATGAGGCCGGGGAGAATCCAATAGATGAAGGCGCGAGGCGGGTCGGCTTGATGCATGCGGGGGTGCGTGCGGAGGACGGCGTTGGCCCCCATGCAACTGAGCGCTGGTAGCATCGTCGCTGTGAGCAAGGTGCTCGTGATATCAAAAGCGATCGGAGAGCCCAGCAGGTCAAAGCGGATCGAGCGCGGCGGTACGTTGATAAAGCGGATCAACACCGGCGTCAGGACGATGACGCCGATGAGCACGCTCAATCGGTCGCGGTCGGGAGTGGGTCGTTCATTAAACATAGCCTGAGCATTCTACCGCCCTGGGCGGCTTTTGTCAACACGATAGACGTGCTATAATGAACCCTCTTACCGGTTTTTGAAAGGGGGCGACGATGATCTTGTTGTACGCCGTCATAGGATTGTTGGTGGGCGGTGTGATAAACGCGCTGGCCGACACGTTGCCGGACAAAACACACTTACGATTACCTCACTGCACACACTGTGATGTGCCACGCCGACCGGTGGCTTGGTTGACGACAACAGCTTATCTGCTGGATCGGGGACGCTGCTCCAAATGCGGTACGTCCTTGCCACGGCGAGGCATACTGGTTGAGCTGGCAGCGGCGGCAATTTTCGCTTTTCTTTACTACCGTTACGGCTTTACCGGGCATATGTTGCTGATCAGTGTCTATATGGCGATTTTTCTGCTGATCACCGTCATTGATATGGAACATCGCCTGGTCCTCAACCGGGTTATCGGCCCCTCTATACTCCTGGCATTGATCGCCGGATCGTTCACACCTGGTCTCTCATGGAAGCAGAGTCTGGTTGGCGGTCTGCTTGGCTTTGGCTTTTTCTATATCGTCGCGTTGATCAATCCTGGTGGTATGGGGATAGGTGACGTCAAGCTGGCTGCTTTTATCGGGCTCGTCACTGGATTCCCTGCTGTTATCGTGGCGTTGCTAGTGGGGATCTTGACGGGCGGGCTGGTAAGTCTTTTCCTCGTCGTGACGCGCATTCGCTCCAGGCGTGATGCCATCCCTTATGGCCCGTTTTTGGTGCTCGGGGGCGTCTTGGGCTTATTATGGGGCCGGTCGATCATAGACAGTTACATAGAGCGCTACGACACTGCACGGGAGACGCACGTGGTGCTCGCGCAGGGAGACCGCGCCAGAATCAATCCGGTTTTCGACGTACCCGTCGATGGCTCTCCGGTCTGCGAGGCAGAGGGTTATATCGGCACGTTCACTCTTGATTTTCTTCGTCCCAATCCAGATCAAGCTCCGGTTCGTCGTCCAGGCTCTGTATCTCGTTCATCAAAATCCACTCATCCATGGCTTCCTCGGCGGCCTGGGCAATCTCTTGATCGGTGTCGAGGGTTAATTCATCGATCCGATCAAACGCTCCCTCCCAGCCCGTCTGTGCCAGCGCCGCAAGCGCTTCTAGCATGATTTCGCGTTCGTCGGCGTAGGTCAACCGCGACAGATCCTTGCCCAACTCGTCCAGCCCCATCTCGCCTACGGCCCGAATCGCCTCGCGTTGAATCTCCCAATCGTCGTTGTATAGTTCGCGCCCCAGGATGTCTGTCCATCGGATCAACCCACTGCGCCCCATGGCAAAGACGGCGCTGATTTTCATCTCCCTCTCGGGTTGGTTATACGCCTCTTCGACCAGATCAGCTACTTCTGGGTCACTCAGGAAGCTCAAAGCCTCGAGGGCAAAGCGGCGTTCGTCCAGCGAGCGTGTTCCGTCGGCATAGACACTCTGCAAAAACTCCTTGGCTCGCACAAAGTCGGCTTGGGGTAGTTCCTCTTCTCTGAGTATCTCTGTCATCGGGCCAAAGTCGTAGCCATAATCGGCCATTTCGCCTTCGTACATATAAATCCCCAGACCATTGACAGCCCGAGCCCGCACCAATGGGCTCGGATCTTGCTCGGCCATTTCGATCAGCCGGTCAATCAAGGCTGGTTCGGGATAATACCACAGGCCCCGGATTGCCAAAGCCCGCACCTGTGGGTCATTATCGTCCAGGAACTGAATAAATATCAGACCGTTGTCGGTCCAGGGGGCGCTGTTTTCGAGCAAAGACTCGAGGAACGCAATGCGTTCTTCGGGCGTGAGGTCGGGACCGTGTCTTCCGTTGTTGTTCATACTTCATCCAGCATTTTGCGGAATTCCTCAAAAGGAATAGCAGTCAGCGTTTCTGTCGATGAGACACCAAAGGCGTTGGCCAATAAGGCTACTCTGGCGGCGACCTTGGCATCGGGCGCTTCAAAGATGTGCAAAAAGTCATAGCCGCCCAGCAGCGCGTAGCTAACGATGCGTTTTACTTTCGGGAATTTCGCTTTCAGTTGCCGTTGGAATTCTTGGTCCATTTGCCCCAGCGATTGCACGTTCTTGGCACCTTCAAGGGAGATCTTTGAAAGCAAGATAAAAGTGGTCATCTTTACACCTCCTGGTTTAGGAATTATCGCGAGTCTCGGGGGGTAGCATGCGGGCCGTTAACCGAGACGACCGAACTGTTGAGCCAATTGTGTGGCGCTCAAATGAAGCATTGTCGGGCGACCGTGCGGGCAGGTTTGGGGCGCGGTGCAGGCTTCGAGCTGGCGAATCAACTCTTCCATCTCCTGACGGGATAGCGCCTGCCCAGCCTTGATGGTCGCTCGCTTGCATACGCGGCGCACGATTCGCGCCTCAATTTCACCTGCCAAAGGCTCGTTGCCAGCCTGAAGATCAGCTACGATCTCGTTGAACACGGCCTGTATTTCATCGTTAATCAAGACTGCTGGTATAGCGCGCACCAGCGCGGTGTTTCCTCCAAACGGTTCTACATCAAAACCCAAAGCCAGCAACGTTTCCAGGTTCTCTTCCAAAAGCCCAGCCCCCTCAGCCATCAATTCGACGGTCAGCGGCTCTAATAACACCTGGGTTGCGATTCGGGCTTGGGCTTTTTCGGCCATGTACTTTTCGTATAAAACGCGCTCGTGGGCTGCGTGTTGATCAATGAGAAACATACCCCCTGGTCCTTCGGCCACGATATAGGTCAACCCGAGCTGTCCCACGACGCGCAGGGGAGGAAGTTGGTGGCCCTGCACTAACGGCGGGCGTCCTTCGGGGGGGGAATCCGCTGCTATTTCGGTGCTCCTCGCCAGTGTGATGCCACCTGTCGCCGGTGGCGTCAAATCGAGGCCGATTTGTGTGGAGGGGGTACCGGGGTGCAAGTGATGCGGAGATTGGGTTCCGATGGCACGCAGTTGGGCACGACGCACTACCTGCTCAGGTGTGGGCCAGGCACTGGGCCACTCTGTACTCCCGAAGCGCTCCGCATCGACAGCATCAGACGCAGGCACATCGGTCGGCGCCGAAGCGGTGTGAATTTGTGACACGCGGGCCTGGTCGATCAAGGTGCGGCGTACCGCCCGTTGGATGGCCCTAAAGACGGCATCACCATCTCGAAAACGGACCTGAGTCTTGGATGGGTGTACGTTTACGTCCACGTCTCCCGGCGGTAGCTCGACCATAATCACGGCCAAGGGGTAGCGCCCAGTCATCAAAAACGTGTGATAGGCTTGTATCACGGCAAAAGTCAAGCGCTGATCGTGGACCCAGCGCCCGTTGACAAAGATTGAGATCTCACTGCGGTTGGAGCGATTAAGCGAGGGCGCGCTCACGTAGCCACTGACCAGTATGTGCGTGTCTGGTGTTTCCACCGGGTCAACTTTTATCGTCTGGCTGGCATTAGTGGCCCCGTAGACGGACACCAGCACCTCACGTAAATCACCACTGCCGTTGGACTGAAAGGTGGTGCGACCGTTGTGGGTCAGGGCGAGACGCAGGTTAGGGTAGGCCATAGCGTAGCGAGTGACCAGGGTGTCAATGTGACGGCGCTCGGTGCGCTCGGTGCGCAGAAACTTGCGACGGGCTGGGACGTTATAAAACAGGTCTAGGACCGTGATAGCTGTGCCCGGCGGCCGGCCTGATGGTTCGCGGGCTACTATCTGGCCTCCTTCTATGCGCAACAACGTGCCCACTGGTTCGTCCAACGCCCGCGTCACCAGCGTGACCCGGGCCACAGCGGCGATGCTGGCCAGTGCTTCACCGCGAAAGCCTAGCGTACGAATGTCGTCCAGGTCGTCTACCGAGGTCAGCTTACTGGTACTGTGGCGTTTGAAAGCTAGTTCCACATCGGCGGACGGAATGCCGCAGCCGTCATCGAGCACTTGCATCTGAGAAAGACCGCCGCCCGTCACCTCCAAGCGGATTTCGCTGGCGCCGGCGTCGATTGCGTTTTCGATCAACTCTTTGATAACCGAGGCCGGTCGTTCTACCACCTCACCAGCGGCGATGCGGTTCACGACCTCGGTTGACAACACGCGAATCGGCATTTATCTCTCCCGATGTCATTCTACCACAGCCCTGGTCTTTACGCCATATGGGGTCAAGTGAGCACCCGTTTCGTCTCCGCTTTTGCACATTCCGTAGGTAAAAAAGCGATATCTGTGGTATAATGTTCCACTGTGAGCAGTTGCCGGGATTCTGACATCGCATCGAGGTCTTGGGTAGTTGACAAATGCGCCCGGTTTTGTTACAATCTTCTCTAATATTGCCGCGTAGAATTCAAGTCCGTATCGTAGAGCTAGGTAATTTCCCCAAAGTGAGGACCAGCGCCCAGCATAACTTCCGGGGCGAAAAGACTGCTAATAGTACGCTGCCCGTTCCGATTCCGTAAGTCATTATTTGTCTCGTCTTGCATCGCAGGAAAGGAGGTGGTGCCGCCAGAACGATACTTGCAGGTCTTAGGTTGGTCACTGGCCCTTGTTTGACGCCTTACCTGGAGAAAGACGGGGCGTGACCGGCCGCGGTCGTGGAAAGAACGGGATGGCTTGTTCTTTCTGAGGTACGAAGCGCAAAAGTCATACGGAGGAGAAGTAAAATGAAAAAGCTCTATTTGTTTATCGCTCTCTTGATGGTTGTGTTGCCGATTCTCACTGCCTGTGGTGGCAAAGAGGAGTACGAGTGCACCGACGAATGGGGGTGTGCGACCTTTGAAAAGGGCGACAAGATCAAGATCGGATACGTCGGCCCGACGACGGGTGACTATTCGGCCTTTGGCATAGACATCTCGCGCGGCGCCAATTTGGCGGCCAAAGCGCATCCCGACGTCAAAGGTTTTGAGATCGAAGTGCTTGTGGAGGACACGCAGGGCACGCCGGAGCAGGGTGCGGCCGTCGCCAACAAGCTGTCCGCTGACTCCCAGGTTGCGGCCATTATGGGGCACACCTTCTCTGGCTCGACCGAGGTGGCTATTCCTATCTATGGGGACGCCGGCATCGTGATGGTGTCGCCCTCGGCGACCAACCCTGATCTGACCAAGATAGATTCGCCCGTCTTTAACCGCGTGGTCTTCCACGACGAGATGCAGGGCGATTTTGCTTCCCGGTACATCTATGAAAAGCTAGGTGTGCGCAAGATGGCAGTCATGCACGATGGTGGCGCTTACGGGCAAGGCCTGGCTGACATGACCGCTAACT
>CBFDAD010000039.1:0-8953 GCA_965602705.1 uncultured bacterium | reverse complement strand
GGTCGGCTATGGTGTGCCTTTTCCTCAGCACGACGCCGCCGATCGAGCGCTGCAGACTGCTGTGGCAATGCAGCGACTTTTTGCCGGACTGAGCGAACGCTGGCGCCAAACCCATGGCTTTGAGGTCGGCCTGGGCATTGGCCTCAACCGGGGGACGGTCGTCGTCGGCAACGTCGGCTCCCCCAGCCAAATGCGCTATTCGATCGTCGGCGAAGCGGTCAACGTTGCCCATCGCATCGTTAAGCTAGCCGGTTACAACGAGATTGTCCTTTCGCAGGCCGTGCTCGACAAACTTGTCAATGCCCCCGCAATGTCCCTGGAGCGCTTAGCGCCAATGGCCATCAAAGGTAAAGACGGTCAACACGTCTTTTATCGTGTTACCTATTGACCAAACTCTCTTTGACACTTCCCCAGCTATAATATTGTACCTCGATAACGGATGCCGATAAGGACGGTGGGATGTGCTACGAGAATTCTATCTAGGGTTCATCAAAATTCACATTGCTGAAACGAGGAGTTTGGCAATATGGCATCTACGATGACACATCAAGAAAAACCATCGGCGCTACGAGCTCTCCCGCGCAATGTGTGGGTGGTGAGCGTCACCAGTTTTCTGACCGACATCTCCAGCGAGATGATCATTAATCTCTTGCCCCTGTTTCTGGCGAATGTACTGGGGGTCAAGACTGGCGTCATCGGTCTCATCGAGGGTGTGGCCGAAACGACGGCTAGTTTGTTAAAGGTCGTGTCCGGCTGGCTATCTGACCGGCTGGGGCAACGCAAATGGCTGGCAGTGGCTGGCTATGGCCTCTCAACAGTGGTTAAACCGCTTTTTTATTTTGTCACTTCTTGGTGGGGCGTGCTGGCGTTGCGTTTTTCTGACCGGGTGGGCAAGGGAATCCGCACCGCGCCCCGTGACGCGCTCGTGGCCGACAGTATCTCGGAGCGACATCGAGGGCTGGCTTTTGGCCTGCACCGGGCGGCCGACACCGGTGGAGCGATGGTGGGGGTGTTGATTGCCCTGGCCGTGGTGTGGGCAGCGCGGTCGGGTAGCGTTGGCCTGGAGCGCTCCACTTTTCAAACGGTGGTGCTCATCAGTTTTGTGCCGGCGGTCCTGGCCGTGCTGACGCTTGCCCTGGGGGCTCAGGACGTCGCGGGGGGGCGCAAGAGGACTGGGTCGGGCTCTGCGCAGAAGGTTGCGGTCCGGAGCGTCGTCCAAGGACCCTTTAAGGCCTTTCTGCTCATCGTCGTCTTGTTTACTCTGGGTAACTCATCCGACGCGTTTCTCATCCTGCGAGCAGAAGAGCGTGGTTTGAGCGTAATAGGTATCCTGGCGATGGTGGCGACCTTTAACGGGGTTTATGCCCTGGTAGCTGGACCGGCAGGGGCGTTATCTGACCGCGTTGGGCGGCGGTGGCTGATCGTCGGCGGCTGGCTTATGTATGGGCTGATCTACCTGGGCTTTGCCCTGGCCCGGAGTGGTTGGCAGGTGTGGCTATTGTATGCCATCTATGGGGTTTATTATGGGCTGACAGAGGGAACGGCCAAGGCGTTAGTGGCCGACCTGGTAGCGCCGGAACGGCGAGGTGTCGGTTACGGAATCTTTAACGCGGTTGTCGGTGTCATGGCCTTTCCCGCCAGCTTGGTCGCCGGTTTGTTGTGGCAGGGGGGAGGGGGATGGGATGGCTTGGGTCCCCAAGCACCGTTCCTATTTGGTGCGGCGCTGGCACTGGTCGCCGCAGCTTTGATGTGGCGGTGGCTGCCAACTTATGGCAGCGAGGAGAGATAGGTCTCTAACTCCCGTATGAGTCCCTGCACGGTGCTGGTGCCAGCCGAGGCTGCATCTCTGGCCAGGGACAAATGGATGGGGTTGATCTCTGTCTGTTCTGCCTCCCCTGATTCGATTTTCACCAGGTGCGTGTAGAGGTCGCTAGCTTGCTCTAAAACATAGTCCACCTGCACACGGTAGCGCATATGGATCGATTGTAATTCGGCCTCGTCTGCGGGGATGCTAAAGGTAGGAGCGCCCTGGACGGCGTCGTAGAGTGCGATGATTTGGGCCCGTGGCAGTGGCTCGGAGTTGAGGGCCTGCACCAGGGATAGTAGTGTCTGCTCCATGTCTTTGACCGCTGCCAGCATTTGTTCTCCCGTCTCTTGACCCGAAAAGGGAGGCGTTGGCGTCGCGGCAGAGTTTGCCTGCGGCGCAGAAGATGTCGGGGTGACAGGTGATGGGCTCGGTGAGAGTTCGGCGTCCGACGCATCACTAAAGGGCACCAGAGGGCCGCGCGTAGGCGTGGGGGTCTGGACCACGGTGTGGATGCGCGTGACCGGGACGGTGACGATGACGCGTTCGATCACGCGCCGTTCCATTATCTTGATGCGGGTGACCTCGATCGTTTTGGTTTGGCAGGCCGAGAGCGCCAAAGTCAGCAGCTGAAGCAGTAAAAGCGCAGTGGACAGAGTTTGAGGGCGACCAGTCATTTTCATCCTTTGGTTGCTAGATAATGGTTCGTGATTAGTGGTGGGTGGTCGGAGAACATCCATTCAATTGTGTGCAGCCGTGGTTTTTTATACTGACGTATCGCAACGTGTTTCATAGGCAGACTGATTATACCACTGACCGGCCTGGAACGCATGTGTGCTTTAGTTCAGTGTGCTACGAGCGCAGGCTTTTGGATGGGGTCCAATCCGGCCGCTTCTGCAGCCTGGTGCGGGCTGCACGAAAAACACCGCTGGCTCAGGCCAGCGGTGTCGGATACTTGTCTCGTTCTCCACCTCTGCGTAGGGGCTAGAGACAGAAACCGGGCATTTTCATTTCCTCACCCATCCCAGTGTCTGCAGACCGATTTCCAGGGCGGAGCGGAATGTGGAAGGGCTAATACTCTTTAAAAAGGTCCAGATCGGTCGAGGGCGCATCGCCCATTCGCGGAACGCGCGGCGCTGCCAGTATTCCAGTCGCTCGGCGGACAGATTGGGGTAATCGAGCACTGTCGATTCGTCCATATCGATCTCTTCCCAGCGAGTGCCGGGCCGGAACCAGCCGTTCTCCAGCACTTCAAAGAAGAACGGCGTGCCCGGATAAGGCGCGGCGATGTGGAACAGGGCAATGTCCAGGGGCAGCTTTTTAGAAAGATCGATGGTCTGGCGGATGGTCTCTTCGGTCTCGCCAGGCAGGCCGACGATAAAGTAGCCCCAGTTCATGATGCCGGCCTTTTTAGCCCACTTTAGCGCCAGCGGAGCCTGCTCCATACGGTAGCCCTTGTGGGCCCGCTTGAGCACCTCCTCGCTGCCTGACTCGATACCCCAGGCGATGAGCCAGTTGCCTGCCTGGGCCATGCGCTGCAACATCTCTTCGTCCACGTAATCCACGCGGCTGTTGCAGGTCCATTTGACCTTGAGGCCCTCTTTGATAATCAGGTCGCACATGCCCATCACCTGGTCCCGGTTGACGGTGAAAAGGTCGGTGTACATGTGCACGCTGTGCACGCCCAAACGGTTCAATTCCCACAATTCTTCGACGATACTTTCCGGCGAGCGCAGACGGATGCTGTACTGGTAGCTGACGTGCTTGATGCAATATTTGCAGCCGGCGGGGCAGCCACGACTGGTAACGATAAAGGTATAGGGGCCCTTGACCATCGGCATGCGATAGGCGTCTATCGGCAGCAGGTGATGGAGCGGCAGCGGCAAATCGTCCAGGTTGGGGATAAAGGGTCGAGGTGGGTTGACCACAATCTCTTCACCGTTGCGCCAGACCAGGCCCTTGACGCGTGACAGGTATTCCTGGGGATTGCCGTCGAGTTGACCATTGTTGATAATGGGCTCCCAGGTCGCGTCCGTGTCTCGGAACAGCTTGAGCAGATGTCCATCCTGGAGCGCACGGCCTTGGTATAAATCAACCAACTCACGCAAGGTCAACTCCGGTTCGCCCAAGAGCGCAAAGTCGAGGGCGGGATACGAGCGCATCGTCTCGCGGGGCATCGGCGTGACGTGGGTGCCAAAGCCGATGGTTTTAGCGCCCAGGCTCTTGGCGAGGAAGACGCCATACATATCGTTGGTCAACGTGGGTTCCGTAACCTGGGTGATATAGTATCTGGGCTGTTTTTCTCGCAGCAACTTTTCGAATTCGGGCCAAGTCATACGGGTGGCGATAGCGTCCACCACCTCGACGCTATAGTCGGGGTGTAGGAGGGCTGCCATCTGTGCCAGGCTGACCTGGGGCCAAATCTGGCCCTCACGGCTGCGCCGGCCAACTCGGTGCTGGCTGCGAATCCAGATGCCACCGTCGGGTGAGGGCGGGTTGACCAGCATCACGTCTACTGCGCCCTCGGGGCGCGATCGTTCAAAGCTTGCCACCACACCGTCGGCGTTGGGAAATTTGGCTGCGGGGAGCGGGCGCACGTCTCGCGTCCCCAGGTTCCGTTTCAATTGTTGCTCACGATCCATCGGTTTGCTCCCCGTTATTTGAAAACCTGTCAGATTCAGGCAGACCTGATCTCAATGGGTCACCCCGACCGAAGGGGCTGTGACCGGCACCTCGGGTGGTTTGACTGCTGACGCTGTCGAGCCGTTCAGGTCCTGCAACTTTTGGGTCTCACGCTCGCTCAGGGTGCTCAACACCTGGACGAGCACCCCCGAGGTGAGTAACTGTACGCCTATTAGTACCAGCATGGCGCTGACCACCGGGTAGAACCAGGGGGTCGGCGCCAGTCCGGCCAACCTGGTCACGATGTAGAGCACCACGCCGATCCCTACTACTCCGATGCCTATCCGACCAAAGTAATGTTCCAGTGGGGTGCGAAAGACCGGCTGACCAAATAAGCCCTGGCGGATGTAGCGGTGATGAAACAGCGACACGATGTAGTTGAACAGCGCGCCGGTAGAGAAGAGCATCACGCCGAGGACGGTGAGAATCAGGGCCGCGAAGATGAGGACTGCGGGCCAATCAGACGTGGTCCCAGCGAGTAGCGCCAGCACGGCCGGTGCACTCATCACCAGCGCGAGCAGAAAGAACAGCGAACCGACGCCGCCCAAGATGCGCACCGGGTTGTAGGCAAAGGCGGTGCCGAGGATGGTGGTCAGGAAGCGCCAGCCGTCTCTCACTACGCTCAACTTGGAACGTCCCGCCCGCTCCGAGTAGGTGATGGGCACTTCGACCATTTTCACGTTTTCGTGGATAGCACGGGTGCTCATCACAGGGGTGAAGTTTAGGCCGTCGGGAAGGGGATAGAGCGCAGGCAGCACCTCGCGCCGAATCACCCGCTGCCCGCTGGCGCTGTCGGTGATGTGCACGGTGCTGACCAGGCTGACCAACGTGGCAAAGATCAGGTTGCCGATCCGGCGCACCAGCGGCATCTGGCTATCGGTCCCCATCATGCGTGAACCGATGACCACTTGGGCTCCCTCGAGGGCGGGCTTGCACAGCGCCGGGTAAAACTCGGGCGGGTAGGTGCCGTCGGCGTCGAGGAAGGAAAGAAGCTCGCCGCGGGAGTGGCGGAAGCCGGTTTTGATAGCCGCGCCGTAGCCCTTGTTAACCTCGTGTTGAATGAGTTTCACATCGTCGTAGCCGGCAGCGATTTTAGCCGTGCGGTCCTGGGAGCCGTCGTCTACGACGACAAGCTCCAGGTCGTCTACGCCAGCCTCGGCCAGCGCCGGGCGCACTGCCAGTACTCGCTCGATGATGTCGGCAATGCCATCCTCTTCGTTCAAAGCTGGGATGATGACGGATAAGGTTGTCATGGTTGTTACTCCTGATAGCTAGTGGGTCCGTGGATTCGGCGTTCGGGTAACGAGACTGAGTTTCGAATCTACGCCCTTATCGAATCCGCTCCAGCTCTCCAAAGTGGACCTGAGCGGCTACCTTTTGTTTAATCGCTTGTGCCTCGCGCCGGTCACGTACCGCGCGAGCTGGTGAGCCGACGGCGATGCTGTACGGCGGCAGGTCTTCGATCACTACTGCCCCCGCGCCGACGACGCTACCCCGACCGATGTGTACACCGTCGAGTACGATGACACCGGAAGCCAGCCAAACGTCGTCCTCGATCGAGATGCCCCGGGCAGTGATGCCTTGCTCCATAATGGGCACGTTGGGGTCGTCAAACACGTGGTTCACTGCCAGAATCTGCACCAGTGGGCCGGTGTATACGTAATTGCCTAGCGTCACGCCGCCCTGACCGCGAATCACATTCAGCTCGCCGATAAAGCATTTGCTGCCAATGGAGATACCTGCGTGAGGCAGGTCGCGGAAGTTAAACACGTGCAGCACCGAGCCGTGCATAATGACGGTGCCGTCGCCGACTTGAATACCCTTGGGGCAGGCGTGCAAGTATACGCCGTGGTCGAGATAGACGCCGCGCCCCAGGCGGATGTTTGCCGGTTGCGCCAGGCGCACGCCGTACTCAATGGTCGGAATTCCTTGACTTTTAAGGATCAGTTTGTAGGCCAGCCCTCGCAGCCCGAGGCCGACGACGCCCGGGAGGCCGCCTATCAACGCGAATAGCGTTTGCTCCAGGACGTAACGCGGCAGGCTGGTGGATTGGTGGTGCAGATAGTACGTCAGTTGACTCAGGTTACGCATCAGAAAATCTCGATTCAGGTCTGGGACACGACTATTACGCCAACAAACACAATTCCGACCCCCAGCCAACGCAGTGAAGGCACCTGTTCACCCAAGAAAAACTGGGATGCCAGCGGGATCAGGATGTAGGTTAGGGCCAGCATGGGATAAGCCAGGCTCAGGTCGAGCCTGGAAAGGACCATTAGCCAAAAGGCTGCGCCTATTACGTAACACGCAAGCCCCAGCAGGACCATGGGCGTCGTGACCACGCGCCAGGCAGTCTGTATGACGGCACCGATGTTGGCCGCGGACAGGGCTCCTACCTGGTCCATACCAGATTTGAGGCAGATCTGGCCGACCACGCTCATTGTCACCGAAACCAATATTAGCAACAAAATCTTACCCTGACCTTTCCACGAGTGTGCGTTTTGGCAACGAACAGAACGGCACGCTGCCAGAACGGGGCCTGGCTGTTGGCTGTTCTTTGGCGCTGTCCAGCCGGCTCCAGGCCATCTGTTGTGCAGTGTAGCCTTCGGCCTGAAGGATCGCCGTCGCGGCTTCCGGCAGGTCGAGAACCACGCGAAAGCGGCCTGCTCCCTCACGCAATGCCTGGGGGACTTGGTGCAGGCCCCGACCTGTCAGTACGAGGAAGGGCTCACAGCCCACCTTTAGCCCAGCTTGAATGTCACTCCAGGCATCGCCGATGATGTAGGAGCTCTCCAGTTGGATGCCCAGTTCAGCAGCAGCCCGCTTTAACAGTCCAGGCTGGGGCTTGCGGCAATTGCATCGCTCATCAGGCCGGTGGGGGCAATAGTATACGTGATCGATGCGACCGCCTGCCGCCTCGACGCTGGCGACCATGCGATGGTGAATCTCGTTCACCGTCCCGGCTGAAACCAGGCCGCGGTTGATGGCTGCTTGATTGGTGATGACGATGATGGGCATGTCGAGCACGGCCAAGCGGGCCAGGCCCGCTTGCGCCCGGGTGAGGAAGGCGAATTCGCTCCAACTCTTGACGTGGTCTGGCCGATTGTGACAGATGACCCCGTCACGGTCCAAAAAGATCGCGCGCATGCTCGGTTCCTTCACAGTGGGTTAACCTGGGGTTTCCCTGATTGCGTCACTGGTTCTAATGCTCCTGTCCCCAGTTCCGCTTGTGGTTCTTTAATCAACTCTGAGTCGAGTTCTGAAACCAGACTTGCCTGTCGCTGTTGGCTTTCGCGAATAGTGGAACAGATGAGATGTTCCAGGATGAGATGCACGTCCTCGATCCGCTCCATAGAATCGCTGGGGACCACGATGGAGATGTCTACCATGCCGGCCAACAGTCCGCCATCAAAACCGGTGAAACCAATGGTGGTGGCGCCAATCCGCCGGGCCAGGGTGATGCCGTTTAGCACGTTAGCGGAGAGGCCGCTGCCGCTGATGCCAATGACCACGTCACCTGGCTCCACCAGGCCGCGCAGTTGCTCGGCAAAGATGTGTTCATAGGCGGTATCGTTAGCCCAGGCGGTGATCAGCTCTACGTTGTCGGTCAGGGAGATGACGCGCAGACGCGGCAAGCCTGACAGAGCGGTGTTTTTGCCCAGGTCACAGGCAAAGTGCGAGGACGTAGAAGCACTGCCCCCATTACCAAAAATGTAAACGGTTCGGCGTGACCACTGCGCGTCTATCAGCGTCTCAATGGCTCGTTCGATTTGCGCCATCGGCAGGCGCGCCAGCGTTTCTTGCAAGTTATCGACGTATGTTTTGATCAGTTCTTTCATCTTTTGCCAACTTTCACTGTTTACAATAACGTTCACGGTTACAACATCACGACTGTTCCGAACGGTTAAGGATGAAACGGCGAAACACGTTTTGGACCGTCGGTGCGACGATCTGACCCGAAAGATCGTTCTGTGGTTGGTGTGCTGACTGTTGCGCCGCCAGCCGCTGCGCCTTTTGATAATTTTCCATCGTGCCGATGTCGATTAGCGTGTCTGTGATGGGATATCCGATGATGGACTGGCCCGAGGCCAACAGCCGGGGAAAGACATCGTGACCGAAATCGAGGGGCTCCTCGGCTGCCAACCCAGACAAGACCTCGGGCTCTACGATAAAGATGCCGGCGTTCGCCAACCGGGAAAAAACCTGATCAGGTTCGGGCTTTTCCACGAAGCGGCGCACCCGCGACTGGGTGTCCAGTTCGACAATGCCGCATTCGGTGGGGTTATCCACCGAGTACAGCGCCATCGTGACCGGCGCACCGCCTTGGCGATGAGCCGCTATCAGACCGCCAAGATCCATGTTGGTGTACACGTCGCCGTAATAGACGATGAAACTCTCGTCAAAATACCACTCTAGCCGCTTGGCCGCGCCTGCCGAGCCCAAAAGGGTCTCCTCAAAGGAATAATGAAT
>CBFDAD010000038.1:0-8965 GCA_965602705.1 uncultured bacterium | reverse complement strand
ATGCAGGTGCTGCTCGACGCGCGTACCTACGTCGGCGACGCACCAGTGCGGGCGCGCAAGATGGCCCAGATCGTACAAACGAGGTTAGGAGAAACCGGAGAATAGAGCTTTGATCCAAGCGATCACTTTTGACTTTTGGAACACGCTCTTTGCAGCGGTCAACAGCAGTGCATTGCGTCGCCAGCAGATCCAGCAGACGCTGGAGCGAGCAGGTTACGTGGACGTTACCCCGACTCACATCGAACGCGCCCTCGGCCACGCCTGGGAAGAATGGAATCGCGTGTGGCAGGAGGAGCAGCGCACGTTCGGCGCACCGCGCTGGGTGTCGCTCGTGTTGTCCGAGTTAGGGGCGAACCTGGCCGAACCGGAACGAGCGGCGCTGATTCACGCGGTCGCAAATTCGGGCACCGTCGTCAACCCGCCGCTGGTGGATGGATTGGCGGACGTGCTGCCGAGGCTGAGCCAGCGTTACCGCCTGGGCGTCATCTGCGACACGGGTCTATCGCCCGGTTGGATGCTGCGCGGACAAATGGCGGCGCACGGCATCCTGCGCTGCTTTGACCACTTGACCTTTTCCGACGAACTGGGAGTCAGCAAGCCTCACCCCGACGCCTTCTTGACCACGCTGGCCAAGCTTGGCGTTCCGCCCCAGGCAGCCGTCCACGTCGGCGACTTTCCACGTACCGACGTTGCCGGCGCACAGAGCGTGGGCATGCGCGCCATCCGTTTCACCGGCGTGCACGACCGGCCCGACGGCGCCATTCGGGCCGACGCCGAGATCGCTTCGTACAGTGAACTAGAGCCAATATTAGACAAGTGGCGCTAGCTAAACCCCATGAGGTTGCATACTATGACAATAATGCATGAAGACGTGATTAAACTCCTCCTGGCGATTCTAGTAGGCGGACTCATCGGTGTCGAGCGTGAGTTTCGTGACAGGACGGCCGGTTTCCGAACGATCATCTTTATCTGCGTCGGCGCAACCCTCTTTACGATCTTCTCGATCAAGCTTGGTGGTGACAAAGACCCGGTCCGCATCGCCGCAAATATCGTCAGCGGTGTCGGCTTTATCGGCGCTGGCGCGATTCTGCGCGACGAGGGACGGGTCATGGGTGTGACGACAGCATCCACCATCTGGCTCGCCGCGGCCCTCGGTATGGGGATCGGTGGGGGGTATTACCTGTTCCCTGGCGTGGTGACCGTCATCATATCGATCGTCCTGTGGATCTTTCCCAGGTTTGAAGAACGGATTGGCAACATCCGAGAGCAACGCACCTACCAGGTCGTCTGCCTAATCAACCACGAAAAGGTTAAGCAGCTAGAAGCCAGGCTCCGCGAGCACGGCCTGCGCGTCAAGAGTCGCAAACGTATCAAGCGCGGTGACGAGATGATTTGCACGTGGGTAACGTTTGGATCACCCAAGAATCATAACCAATTCGCGGAGATGCTCTTTGCCGACAGCGACGTGAAGGGATTTCAGTTCTAGAACCACTAGAAAAGAAAACCGGGACACCTTCTGGTGTCCCGGTTCTTTACCGGATTGAGGCTCAGCGCCCCAGCAACTGCCGCGCGATGACCAACCGCTGGATCTCGTTAGTCCCCTCGCCGATGGCGCACAGTCGCTGGTCGCGGTACATGCGCTCGACCTCGTACTCCTGCACGTACCCGCAGCCACCGTGGATCTGAATCGCCTTGCGGCAGACGCGCTCCGACATCTCTGTGGCAAAGAGCTTGCCCATAGCGGCCTCTTTGGTAAACCGCACGCCCTGCTCTCTGAGCCAGGCCGCGCGGTGCACCATAAAACGGGCCGCCTCGATCTCCGTAGCCATATCAGCGATCATCCACTGGATGGCCTGAAACTTGGCGATGGGCTGGCCAAACTGTACCCGTTCCTGAGAATAGGCGAGCGCTCTGTCGAACGCTCCCTGGGCCAGACCCACCGCCATCGCAGCGATGGCGACCCGTCCGGCATCCAACGTGGTCAGGAACTGCTTGAAACCCTCATTCTCTTTGCCCAGCAGATTCTCCACGGGGATGCGACAGTCCTGGAAAAAGAGCTCAGAGGTCACCGAGCCCTTGAGTCCCATCTTCTTTTCGTCCCTTCCCGGCTCAAAACCCGGTGTGCCCCGTTCGACGATGAAAGATGAGATGCCCCGCGTGCCCTTTTCCGGGTCAGTCTTGGCCGTAACGACGACGACGTCGGCGATCGAACCGTTGGTGATGTAGATTTTTTGGCCATTGATGACCCATTCGTCGCCGTCGCGGACGGCGCGGGTGCGGGTAGCCCCGGCGTCGGAGCCGGCCTGGGGTTCAGTCAAACCAAAAGCGCCAATCTTTTCCCCGCTCGCCAGTGGAAACAGGTATTTTCGCTTCTGTTCCTCAGTGCCAAAAAGGTAGATCGGCTCACAGCAGAGGGAAGTATGGGCATCGAGAGTAATAGCCATAGAGCCAGACACACGGGCGATCTCCTCCAGGGCGATAACCAGGCTGGTATACTCGCCGTCGGAGCCACCGTACTCCTCCGGGAAAGGCAAGCCCAGGATGCCCAGTTCTCCCATCCGGCGGAAGAGGTCGTCGGGAAAGCGGTCGGTCTCGTCTATCTCCGTGGCACGGGGAGCAATCTCCTTCTCGGCAAAGCCCCGCACCATGCGACGGATCATCCGCTGTTCCTCGGTTAGTTCAAAGTCCATTCCTGTTCTCCCTTTTTATTTCCCAATCACCATCCCCGTCGGGTCAATCTCCCGCAGGATGCGGCGCACCTGCGGCGACGGTGGCTCGGTCGTCGGCACCTCATCGGGGACGAGAAGCCCAAAGGCGCAATTGGCCAGCACGTCGTCTACCGTGACGCCGGGATGGATGCACAGCAACGTCATGCGCCGGGATTCTTGGTCAAAGCCGTATACGCCCAGTTGGGTGATGACCCGGTAAGGACCAGTGCCTGCCGGTAATCCGGCCCGCTCGCGAGCGCCAGGCCCATCCAGATAGCCCGGCGTGGTGACGAAATCCAGATGCTCCACAAAGCGCCGCGCGTCCTGTCGCATCACGATGATGGTGCGCCAACAGAGCGAGCCTACATCGTTGGCACCACCGCTGCCGGGGAGCCGTACCTTGGGGTGACCCCAGTCGCCGATGACCGTCGTGTTGAGGTTGCCGTAGGGATCAATCTGCGCCGCGCCCAGGAAGCCATAGTCCAGATAGCCGGCCTGACTTGCCGACATCACGTCGTGCATACTTGAAGCAGCGACAGCCCGGTAGAAGGTGCGACTGTCGCCGACGGAGATGGGCAACACTGGTACCTGCGGGCCGATGCCACCAGCCTCAAAGATGATGAGCAGATTACCTATAAAACGCTCATCGTTTTACGACCGCCTCACTCCACCAGGTTGAAGTAGATGTCCGTGGGCTTCAATTTGGAGTTGCGCAGGAACCGTCCCCGCACTTTCTTGCCAATCCAGTGCACGCCGGCCTGGTAAGGATCAACCCCGACCAGACGACCCAGGAACAGTGTGTCGCACTCATCAAACTCTACCTGGATCAGCACATAGGGACATTGGGGCAAAAACTCCTCAGATCCAAAGTGGCACACCGTAAAGGCGTGAATTCGCCCCTCAGGTTCGATCTCCACCCATTCCGTCTCCTTGCCGCTGTACATGTCGTGGCCACGCGGGGTGGCGTAGGTGTAGCCGCTATCGGGTTCGCGTGAAACGATGAATCGTTTGTTGGTCAAAGCCGCAAAAAAGGGCGAGTCCTGGCCGTATGAGTAGTTGTACTCGATAGCGTAGGGCTGCTTGATGACGATGGGCGCCATATCCTTTAGCAACGAAAGATCGTCGCCTATGGGAAAGGGCACGTTAAAGACGACCATTCCCTCTAGATTCTCCTCCATGCGCTTGGGGAATTCTTTTTCTGACATGGGTACCTCCTATTCCTCTCGCTCCAGGATGCTGACGGTGACGTAAGTGCCGGTACCAGCGTGGGAGTGAATGGCGCCACGATGGGCATCGGGCACCTGTAACGCCGGATCGCCAAAGTGCTTCTCGATAGTGTTCTGCAACTGCCAAATAGCAAAGACCGCCTGCATCAGTCCCGTCGCGCCGACGGGATGGCCGCAGGCGATCAGACCGCCCGAGGGGTTGACCGGGCAGACCGGTTCATCGGGCAGGTCCAACTCGTAGTCGATCCCCGGCATAAAAGCCTTGCCACTGGCGGCGAAGGTGCCACCCTCCCCATACCGGCACAGTCCCATGTCCTCGTAGGTCTGGATCTCCGACGAGGTATAAGCGTCGTGCAACTCAACAAAGTCGATTTCGTTCAAGGGATCGGAAATGCCGGCGTTCTTATAAGCTTCCCTGCTGCCCATACGTCCGGCACGGAAGGAGTGGATGCCAGGGTAACGAAACCCGTGGTTCCACAGCTCCCGATAGTAAGCGCGGGAATCATCATCCATCTCGTTGGGTAGCGCGTTGTACTTGTAAAACTCCTCGTAGGACTGGTGAGGGCGATCGGCCATACGCATGGCATCGGTACCGCGCCCGATGCCCGTGACGCGGACGCGCGGGATGCTGCGACCGGCAGCCTTTTCCAGTTTGCCCAACCCGTCCGCGGAGCAAAGCACGGTGCAGGCCGCACCGTCGCTCATCACGCAGATGTCGTGCCGCGTCAAGGGCCAGGCTACCATTGGGGCCGCCCGCACATCCTCGACGGTCAATCGCATGCGCTTCTGGGCATAGGGGTTGTGATAGGCGTTAATGTGGTTCTTGACGGAGACGTGGGCCAGTTGCTCCACTGTGGTGCCAAACTCGGCCATATGCCGGGTGACCATCATCGCATAATAGCCGGAGTAAAAACCGCCCACTGGGTAGTCGAACGAGATGTCTGAGGCCAGAGCGATGAATTCATTGCCCTTCCAGGTTTCGACGTGGCTCATCTGCTCAAAGCCATAACAAAGAACAATGTCCGCGTAGCCAGAGGCAACGGCTTTCCAGCCCTCCTGAAAGCAAATGCCTCCGGTCGCCCCACCCCCCTCGACGCGGTGAGAGGGCTTGGGCAACATACCGAGGTAGTCCTGAGCCATAATCGCAGCCATCAACTGGCGCTCAAAGTGGTCAGAGAAATACGATGCCACTGTAGCATCCACCAGTTCCCAGAAATCGGGGTGCGAGATCCCCAGGTCGGCGATTGCATAGTCGTAGGCCTCTTTTACCAGGGCTGGGAAGGTCTTGTCGGGTCGGGCCTTGGCAAACTTGGAAACCCCACCCGAAACAGCGTACACGGGTCGCATAGAATACCTCCTTGACTTGATCCGTTTTTGGGGAAAACTGGTCGTGGACCATCGGCGTGAGGTGGGTTGGCGTGTCCCAGTCTCCCCACCATCAATTACCTGTCTACCATCTGTGGTGAATGTCTTCGGCTATGACAGCTTGCATCACCTCCTTAAAGGCTTGTCAACGCGGATCACCAACTCAGAACACCTGTCATCCTGGTGAGGCATTGAACTTGCCTTATCCGATAACTGCGCTAATTCGCGATTCTCTTTACCCGTACCGGGCGATGTAGGCGTCGACCTTTTCGACGAGCTCACGGTTACCGACGAACAACGGCGTACGCTGGTGAAGACTGTCCGGTGCAATGTCAAGGATAGGCTGGCGGCCATCCGACGCATAACCCCCAGCCTGTTCGGCGATAAAGGCCAACGGCGCACACTCGTAGAGCAGCCGCAGCTTGCCGTGAGGCTTGTCAGGATCTTTGCTGTCGGCTGGGTAATAGAAAATCCCACCAGCCAACAAGTTACGGTGAAAGTCAGCCACCAACGAGCCGACGTAGCGCATCGACAGTCCTCCGCCAAATTCGCCTGTCTTGCCCTGTACATAGTCGGTGAACTGGTGCACCCCAGAACTCCAATACCGCTCATAACCCTGGTTGACACTGTAGAACCTGGGCTCTTCGGGAATGCGAATGTCGGGATGTGAGAGCAGGAATTCGCCCACACTAGGGTCGAGCGTGAAACCATGAGCACCAGTGCCAGTGCTGTACACAAAGATGGTGCTGTTGCCATAGATGATATATCCGGCAGCCACTATGTCGCGACCGGGCTGCAAAAAGTCCTCAAGTTGTGCGAGCTCACTCTCGGACTTGCGTCGATAAATGCCAAAGATGGTCCCCACGCTGATGGTGTAGTCAATGTTCGACGAGCCGTCCAGCGGATCAAACACCATGACATATTTGCCCGCCGGATACTCTTTGGGAATCTGGATGATATCGGCATTTTCCTCGGAGGCCATCCCTCCCAACCGACCGGCAAAGCTGTTGCAGCGGATGAGCGTTTCGTTCGCCAGCACGTCCAACTTGGCCACCTGCTCACCCTGGACGTTCTCCAAGTCGGTCTGGCCCAAAACATCTATCAAGCCCGCCCGTGTCATAGCGTGAGAGATAATCTTTGCCGAGAGCGCGACATCATAGAGCAGGTTGGTCAGCGCACCCGTGGCTTCAGGATGAGCGCGCTGTTGCTCCAGAATGTGCGCTTCGATGGTAGTAACCCGCATAGGCGCCAATGACGGCACAGACTTTTTTTTCTTGACACAGTCTTCTCCTTAAAGATTAAAGTTTCGTCGTTTGTTCTGCCGCTGCCCTGTCTGACACGAGAGAGCAGAATAGCCTCCGTTCAAACTACAAGATGATCCGTGCATCCAGCGCTTGGCAACCGCGAGGCTCGTGAAAGACGCACAACGGGTTGATGTCAATCTCCTTAATCTCCGGAAAATCACATAGCAGTTGGGACAGGCGCAGAATCGCCTCCACTACCGCCTCAATATCAGAGCGTTTGTACCCGCGCGCGCCCATCAAAATCGGCGCACCTCGCAGCTCTTCAAGCATGGTCAGCGCCTCACGCCGGGGGATGGGCGCAATCCGTAGCGAGACTTGCTTAAATATCTCGACGAAAACGCCACCCATGCCGACCAGCACCACAGGCCCAAAATGCGGGTCCTGGCGTCCGCCCAGGATCAACTCGCGCCCACCGACGGCCATGGGCTGAACCAACACACCGTCAATTTTGGCATCGGGGTAGGCCCTCAGAACACCCTCGGTCACGTGCTGAAAAGCTTTGATCACAGCCGCCCTGTCGTGCAGGTTCAATTGAACCCCTCCCACATCCGACTTGTGAGACAGATTCTCCGAAATCACCTTGACCGCCACGGGATAGCCGATGCGCTCAGCCGCCGCCTGCACCTCCTGGACCGTCGTCGCCGGGATGCTCTGCGCGATAGGAATGCCATAATGGGTCAGGACTTGGACGGCCTCGTGCAACAGCAGGTCACGTCCCCCCGCCTGAGCGCCCTCGACCAGCATTTGCACCGCTTGCTGGTCCACCTGGAACCGGGGGATTTCCACTTCGGCCTGGACCTCTTTCTCGCGGTGATATTTGCGACTCAACTCCAAGGCTCGGACCGTTTCAACGATTTGGGTGAAAATGGGAAAGTCAAAGGTCTTTTTGAGAAAAGCCACCTCGTCGGCGGCGGTCGAGATGTAGAGCGCTACCGGTTTGTCGTACTTGTTCGAAAGATCAGCCAGACGCCGCACCAATTCGCGCGTCTGCTCACCTTCCGTTGCGGAGACCGAGGTGTGTAGAAAGAACACAGCGTCTACCCAGGGCTGCTTCACGGTACGTTCAACGATTTGGGCGTAAACATCCAAACCGAACAAGTCACCCAGGTCCAGCGGATTGGTCAGCTTGATGACCGAAGCACGAAAATGCTGCTCAATCTCTCGGATGAACTCGTCCGGGAACTCGGCCAGGTTGAAGCCAGCCATCTCGCAGGCGTCCGCCGCGATGACCGCGTGGCCGCCGGAGCGGGAGATCACAGCCAGATTCTTGCCTCGCATCGGCGGTAGACGCAGAATTTTCAGACTGTTGCCCAAGCTGGTAGCGTCGTGGATGCGGGTGATGCCACACTGGTGAAAAGCAGCCTCTACCACCTTGTCATCGCTGGAGAGCGAGGCTGTGTGAGAAGCAGCAATGCGTTTACCCAGGTGACCTACGTTCGCCTTAAAGACCAGGATCGGTTTATCAGAGCGTCTTGCTACCTCCATCAACTGCCGGCCGTCCTGGATGCCCTCTAGGTAGAGAAAGATGATGCAGGTGCCGGGGTCCTCGACCAAGTAGGCCAACAACTCTTCAGCGCCGATGTTAAGCATATTTCCGGCCGAGATGAACTTGTTGAGCCCCAGTCCTTCGTTGGCCATCAAGTTGAGCACGCTGATCCCGACACCGCCGCTCTGAGAAATGATCGACACATCACCCGATCGGATAAAGGGCTTGAGGCGAGGGAAAGGCAGGCTCAAGCCGTTCTCCATATTGATGACACCAATGCAATTGGGGCCAACAAAGCGGATCCCATGTTTATCTGCCACCCGCACCATTTCTTCCTCGATCTGCCGTCCCTCCTCCCCATACTCACGGAACCCCGCCGTCTCAACGACTGCCGAGCGGATGCCCTTTTGGCCGCACTGCTCCAAGATTTGGGGTATGGTGTGGGCAGGGGTCAGAATGGTGACGAGATCCACCTGGTCGGGGATATCCAGCACTGAACGGTAGATACGTCGCGTGGCAATGACACCGCCACTTGGTCCGACGGCGTAGACAACGCCCTGAAAGCCAAAGTCAATCAGGTTATCCACGATGTTGCGGCCCAAGTTGTTTGGCTTGGAAGAAACACCAACGACCGCGACGCTGTTGGGGTAAAAGATTTCGCGCATGTTGGCTTCCTTTAAGTCGTGTATGCGAACGTTCGAGGCCACAGGGAGAAGTATCTCCAACACCAGCCTGGTCGGCCTCTATTATTATACACGGACAAAGCTCTAGAGCAAAGCGCACACGAAGACTCGGCTCGTGGTCTCTCCTCCAACTTTTGCTGCGCACCGAGCAATCCGGCTTGTCCTGAGCGAGTGAGTATGGTATAATCGGCTT
>CBFDAD010000037.1:0-9008 GCA_965602705.1 uncultured bacterium | reverse complement strand
GTGGGCCATATAACCGCTCAGAAAGGCAGCGTGGGCGGCCGGCAGGGTGGAGGGTCGTGCCAACCTGGGGTGCGCTGCTAGCATCCGTTCGTAGGCTGGACAGCGGTTGTTCGGTGGCAAGGTGTAAAAGTGGGTTGCCTCCCGGGGTTGACCGCTAACCACTTGCACGTCGGGGGCGATGTGCCCGAAAAAGAAGGCGCCAAGCACGTGCCCGTTTTCGGTCAGCCGGATGCGTACCGTCTCGGGAAAGTCTGGCGACGTCAGTATCTGTTCGGCGATGACTAGATGCTCGATGGGTGTCGGCAAGTGTTCCCTCTTCTGTGAAAACAGAACATCGGCTCGATGGCCTCCGATCAATAACAGTCGGGGCACTGGCTAGTTGTAGCATTTCTTGGGTATTGCTATAGCTTGATGGTACAATAGTGCGCTGGAGGGGTCAAGTTAAGGATTGATAGAAACAGAGCATCACACTGCCATAAGTGCGCCGGTCAAACTCGGTCCAGGTTCGTAGGGGCAAAGTTTCGTACTCGCGCGGATGAATTTGGGCGATGATCCAACCATCCTCTGCCAACCAGCGGGGTTGCTGGTCGAGAGTGCGCAGTGTGTTGGACCACAGACCCTTGTACTGGGGTGGGGCCACATATACATAGTCAAAGGGGGTGGGCGGGCGAGCCAGGTACTCGAACACGTTGGCGCGCTCAATCCGTCCCCCTGCAGTCAGCCGGGTGTGGGCCAGGTTCTCGCGAATGGTGCGTAGCGCCGCACCATCCCGTTCCACAAAGACGGCTTTAGACGCTCCACGACTGAGCGCCTCAATACCCACGCCCCCCGTGCCAGCAAAGAGGTCCAGGAAACAGGATCCGATCACGTCGGCTCCAAGAATGCTAAAGAGGGCCGATTTGGCCCGGTCGGTGATGGGACGTGTCCCGTGCCCCGGCACAGATTTTAAGCGACGACCTTTGGCTTTTCCTGCAATCACGCGCATCTGTCCTGCTCCGTGTCAGGTTGGCACCCGCTGAGTTAGCTATCGTTATGTTTATTTATACCATGCTCTATCTTATTGCACAAAAGCTGCGAAGCATATATACTAGAAGATTAAATTTGCAATATGGTCATGGATGAGATGAGTCTTCAAACGCTTCTCGACACTATTCAAGCCAGCAGTGCACTCGACGAGGATGCTCGTGAGTTGATAACCGAAGCCTTTGCATTGGCCGATGTTGCCCACGAAGGTCAGCGGCGTGTCTCTGGCGAACCATACTTTCATCATTGCCTGGCTGTGGCCAGCATATTGGCTGAGATGCGGCTCGATGCGCCTACCATCGCCGCCGGTTTGCTCCACGACGTGGTTGAGGATTCGCTGGTCAGTGTTGAAGACTTACGGCGCGATTTTGGCGAGCAAGTGGCCACCTTGGTAGATGGGGTCACCAAGTTGAGTGAGATCGAGTTGGGCAAGATGGGCCGGCTCACTTTTGACGAAAAAGAATCCGAGAGCCTGCGCAAGATGTTCCTGGCGATGTTTCGCGACGTACGCGTGGTGCTCATCAAGCTGGCTGACCGCTTGCACAACATGCGCACCTTGAGTTCGTTGCCGGAAGAGCGCCGCCGACGTATAGCTCACGAGACGCTGGAAATCTTTGCGCCGTTAGCCAATCGTCTGGGTATATGGCAATGGAAGTGGGAACTGGAGGATCTGGGTTTTCGTTATCTCAATCCACGGCGCTACCGCGAGATCGCCACACTCATCGGGGAACGGCGCCCCTTGCGGGAGAGTGACGTTCAACACTATATTGAGATCTTGCGCCAACGGCTGGCTGAGCAAGGAATTCCGAATGACAGCATCTCTGGCCGGCCCAAGCATATTTATAGCATCTACCGCAAGATGCAGCACAAGGGTTTATCTTTTGATCAGATCTATGACATGCGGGGAGTGCGGGTTCTTGTAGACACGATAGCACAGTGTTATAGTGTGCTGGGAATCGTCCACGGGCTGTGGCGTCCTATTCCCGGTGAGTTTGATGACTATATTGCCACGCCCAAAGATAATCTGTACCGTTCGCTTCACACGGCCGTGGTGGCTGATGATGGCAAAACACTGGAAGTGCAAATCCGGACCCACGAGATGCACGAGACCGCAGAGTATGGTATAGCCGCTCACTGGCGTTATAAGGAGGGCCGCAAGCAGCGTGACATCGAGTTTGAGCAAAAGATCAACTGGCTGCGCCAGGTGATGGAGTGGCGTCAGGATATCACAGATGCCACCGAGTTTATCGCCTCGCTCAAGACTGATGTCTTTCAGGACCGTGTCTACACTTTTACCCCCAGGGGAGAGGTCATTGACCTGCCCGCTGGCTCGACGTCTATTGACTTTGCTTACTACATCCATACTGAGATCGGTCATCGTTGTCGTGGTGCCAAAGTCAATGGCAGGCTGGTCAGCCTGGACTATCAACTCAAAAATGGTGATCAGGTTACGATTCTCGCTGCCGACCGGGGTGGCCCAAGTCGCGACTGGCTTAACCCCGCGCTGGGATATGTAAAGACTAGCCGGGCGCGCAGCAAGATCCGTCAGTGGTTTCGCCACCAGGATCGAGAAAAGAATGTCGTTCAGGGGCGCGAACTCCTGGAGCGCGAGATGAAGCGATTGGGCGTCGAAGCTATGTCCCACGAGAAGGTTGCCAATCTCTTCGAGTACGACAAACTGGAAGACTTTTTGGCGGCCGTTGGCTGTGGCGATATCAACAGTCAACAGGTTGCCACTCGTATTGTCGAAGCTGAGCGCCAGGAAAAGTACAAAGAGGCACCTGTCGAGCCTTTGACGGTGTCACCGCCGACTGCGGTGGGGGAGGGGATCACCGTACAAGGCACCGGCGACTTGTTGACTCACTTGGCGCGCTGCTGCAACCCCGTGCCAGGGGATGAGATCATAGGGTACGTGACGCGCGGGCGCGGTGTGACGGTGCATCGTCGGGATTGCCCCAACATCTTGCGCATCCGTGAGCCGGAGCGGACGATTGAGGTGGAATGGGGTGTAAACAAAAAGACCTACCCGGTGATGGTTCACATTGTAGCTTACGACCGGGGTGGATTGATGCACGACATCGCCGCTGTGATGTCTGCTGCGGATATCAACATGACCTCGCTTAACGTGACCACCACAAAGAACGTCGCTACTTTGCATGCCACGCTCGAGATCTCGGATGTCGCTCAACTGAGCGCCGTGCTGACCAAGATCGAACGTCTACCCAACGTCGTAGAGGCGCGTCGACAAGCCGGGTGATTTGCTTGTTTACTCTAGTGAGGGTTCCAGAGGTATATACTCGCGCCAATCGCCGTACACGATGCCCTCGTCTAGTTTCTCTTCATCTAACCAGCTTTGAAAGAGGTCGTACTTTCGCTGCTCGATGAGATAGTCGTCCAACTCTCGGACTTGTTTGCCTTCCACATAGACCAGATAGAATCGTTCCTCAGTAGCAGGTATAGGAAAGCGGACATAATCGCCCGCGCTCGTGTTAAAGGCCAAGTTGGCAAATTCCTCGCCGAATCGTTGCCGCATAATGTCGAGGGGTGACCAGTCGAAGAGGCCGGTGCGTGCCGCCGGCTCTTCGCTCTCGTCAGCATCGATCTCTTCAGTGAGTGCTTCAAAGGTCTCGCCCGCCTCCAAGCGACTTAGCAGCGCCTGGGCTGTCTCCAGGTCTTGGGCGGCGATGTAGCTACCTTTAATTTGTTGTACGTTGGTCTCGACTTCCGCCCCAAAAGCCTCCAGCAGCTTTTCGCTGTATAGCGCTCCTTCGATCATCGCGCGCCACAGTTCCTCCGGCATCTCGGAAATCTCTTCGACTTGTTCCAGGTACTGCGTGTACTCAGTCTGAAAGTCCTCCAAGCTGCGGGGTGTTGGGGCGACTGTGGGAGTGGTCGTTGGCTCTGGTGTCACCGTAGCGGTTGGCGCCAGGGTTGGCGGCGGCAAGGTTGGAATCGGCTCAGGTGTTGGTGGGTAAGGATACGCAAACAGCGAAACTTCGATGTATTCCTGCAGTTCTTCTGGCGCGACGGTGATTCCCCGCCGCGTTGCCTCTTGACGAATCAGTTGCTCCTCCACCATCTGGTCTAACGCTTGGGCAGCTATTGTGTCGCCAAGTTCTAGCTGGCTGATAATCTCGTCGATTTGAGCCTGTCCTTGATCGATCAGTTGTTGTCCAAATTCGGTCGACCGGTCGAAAAGCTCCATTTGCTGGCTAATTTGAAAGATCTGGCCAATCTGGAATTGGCGCTCCAAGCGCACGCGTGCTTGCCAATCAGCGATGGAGATCGTTTCGTCGTGGACTGTGACGGCCGGGATCGATTTGAGTTCCTCTTTAGCACGGCGGGTTGCTGCCGGATTCGCCACCTGGGTCTGATACAGCCCGACCAGCAACAGGAGGATGGTAACTACTGCCACCGCGCCAGTCCCTATCAGGATATAACGAATCTGACGTCGCTCCCGCTCTACTCGCGAGATGTGCTTGCGGGTCATTTTTGCAGGGCGTTGCTTTTTCTCAGACTTGGCCATACTCACGTCTCCTAAAAACGATCGACGGTCAACTGACAATTGCCGGTAATTAGAGTCAACCTTGGGGTTGACAAACACACGAAGAGCATAGGATATTATCCTATGCCCTCCCTATGTGGGTAGAATCTGCCGAACGGAATCGCTAACTGGTGCGCGGATACTCGGCTACAAAGGGTAGTAAAGCTAGGTGTCGCGCCCGTTTGATGGCTATCGAGAGTCGCCGTTGATGTTTGGCACACAGCCCTGTCTGTCGCCGGGGACGAATCTTGCCCCGGTCGGTCACGTAGCGCGATAACACATCCGGCTGCTTGTAGTCAATCTCTTTTTCCTTGTTAACACAAAAGGCGCATACCTTGGGCTTGCGCCTAAAGCCCGATCGGCCGCCCGTACGACGACGCGGACGACCTGTCCGACTTGTGCTTCCCCTCTGCTCTGACACTAAAAAACCTCCTAGAGTCCGCCTAGTTACCAACTGGACATGGGAGTTCGATCAAGCTCGTACTGTAGGCTCAAGCGACCAGCTAGAACCCGTAGCTTTCGTTGTGATCTTTGTCTTCACTCTCACCGCCACGCCGGTCGCCTAACATTATCATTTCGTTGGCCACCACTTCAGTGCGAAAGTGTTTTTTGCCGGCCTCGTCTTCCCAGCCTCGCGTCTGCAATCGGCCTTCGACATAGATCTGCCGGTTCTTTGTTAGATACTGCTTGCAAATCTCCGCCAAGTTGCCCCAGGCGACGATGTTGAACCATTCTGTCTCTTCGTGGCGCTCTCCCTCAGCCGACGTCCATGAGCGCGACGTGGCCAAGCTGAAAGAGGTGACAGGTCGTCCGCTGGGTGTGTAGCGCATCTCAGGATCACGTCCCAGATGGCCAATTAGCAACACTTTGTTCAAACCCCTGGTCATCTCTTCACGCCTCCAAAGCTTCTAATTCCTACACCACTAGCACCCCAACCAACATGCTAGGGTGGATTATTCGTCAACACGAACGAACAGGTGGCGTAGAATATCTTCGATTAGCTTGATCCCACGGTCCACTTCAGCCAGGGCCTGGGGGGGCAACTGGGTCACCATAAACACATACTGGCCTTCCCGCACTAGTTTGATGGGATAGGCCAGCCGCCGTGTCCCCCACAAATCGAGTTTAGCGACCTCGCCCCCTTGATCGGTGATCAGGGCTTTCACCCGGTCAATCAAGGTCATCAGGTCGGGTTCCTCGATGTCGGAGCGCACGATAATCGTTAATTCGTATTCGCGCATAGTTGCCACGTCTCCTTTCCACGGGATTACTTCTGGACGAACCAAAAGCGGAAGGCCACCGCAGCCATCTGGCTCCGGTGCGCAACGGAGGTTATGATACCACAACCTTGAACAAGTGGCAAGTAGAAGACGTAAGCAATGTTCGTTTCACTGCGCTTTCTGCATGCTGCGAGCTGGCGGCGATTTTGTGACGAGTTCTTTACACGTTAAAGCGAAAGTGGCAGACGTCACCGTCTTGAACAACGTACTCGCGTCCCTCGATGCGCATGAGGCCCCGCTCACGGGCGGCGGCGATGCTCTCGACGCGGTCTAGATCCTCAAAGCTCACGACTTCGGCCCGGATAAAGCCCCTTTCCATATCGGTGTGGATCCGTCCAGCGGCCCTGGGGGCTGGGGTCCCTTTGGGCAGCGGCCACGCCCTTACCTCGTGACCACCGGTGGTGGTGAAAAATGTAACCAGGTCGAGGGTGGCATAGGCCGCCGTCACCAGTGACTCCAAACCCGAAGATACCACGTCGATTTCGGCGCGATAGGCGGCGGCCTCTTCCGGCTCCCATTCGGCCAAGTCGGCCTCCAGTTGGGCACAGATTGGCACGCACTGTGCCCCTTCGTTCGCGGCGTGAGCAGCCACTTGAACTGCCAGTGGACCACCGTCGGGTAGCTCATCTTCACCCACGTTGACCACGTATAGCCGGGGTTTGTCAGTGACCAGGGCTACTTCTCTTATACAATCGGCCGCCTTTTCCAGCCCCTTCCACGTGCTGGCCAGGTTTCCTGCCTGCAGGTGCTCGCGCAGTTCGTGCAGCGCTGCCAGCTCTCCTTCCACCGCTCGGGGGTGTGCCTTGGCTAACCCGCTCACTTTTTCGAGTTGGCGCTCCAAAACGGCCAGGTCAGCTAACACGAGCTCCAGGTCGAGCACGGCCAGGTCGTCTAGGGGGTCCGGCATGCCCGCGGAGACGGCTGGTGAACCGGTGCTGCCTGTGTCTTGCTCGCCGGAGGAGACGCGAACCACGTTCTCGTCCACAAAGCAACGTGCGACGATGCACACGGCGTCCACGTTACGGATGTGTCCGAGAAACTGGTTGCCCAAACCTTCACCCTTGTGGGCGCCCTTGACCAGGCCGGCGATGTCCACGAATTCGATCGTGGTCGGCACCATTTGCTCGGGTTGGATAATTGCGGCTAGTCGCTCCAAACGACGGTCAGGCACGGCAGCCATGCCTACGTTGGGTTTTATGGTGGTAAAGGGATAGCTGGCGACCAGGGCGCCAGCATTGGTCAAGGCGTTGAACAAAGTAGACTTGCCTACATTTGGCAAGCCCACAATTCCTATTTGAAGGCTCATTGGGGTCTCCTGCGGGGGGCGCGACCCGCTTTGCTCTAAAACCGTGAGTTTCGGAAAGTATTAGGCTTTGCCGATGGGCAGTTCGATGTAGAAGGTGCTACCCCGGTCTAACTCGCTGTCTACCCATACGCGTCCGTCGTGCCGCTCGGCAATGGACTTGACAATGGCTAGTCCCAGACCGGAGCCTTTGATTTTGATGGTGTCGCGGCGCTTGATGCGATAGAACTTTTCGAACAGTCGCGCCTGGTTTGCTTTGCCGATGCCGAGACCAGTGTCGGCAACGGAGATAGTCACGTGCTTGCCGCGAGTTTCCCAGGTTATGGCAACCGTGCCGCCGGCTGGCGTGTACTTGATGGCGTTGTCTATCAGATTAGAGATAGCATGCCGGAGCAGTGCTGCATCACCGATCACCACCGTCACGTCTTCCTTGCGTTTCAGGCGCAACGCAAGTCCTTTGGCTGCTGCCTGGGCGCGCATAGAGTCTGCCAGTGTGACGATGATTTCGTCCAAACGGCATGGCTCGCGCATCAACCCTACACCTGCTTCAATCCGGCCAAGGTCGAGCAGGTCTTCAATCAACTCGGTCATCTGGTCGATGCCGATCAAAATCTTGTCGACGTACGTCTCTTGTTTTTCTGTCACTTTGTCCACCATGGGGATCATGGTGGCATAACCCCGCATGAAGGTCAGCGGGGCGCGCAGATCGTGCGACACCGTCGCCACAAAGTCAGATTTCATCTGATCCAACTCTTTGAGATAGGTGATGTCGCGCATGACCGCCACGCGCCCAATGGTCTGACCGTCGTTGCTGACGATGACTGAGGCACTGGCATAAAGCGTGCGACCGTTGGGCAGCGGCAGTTCGTCGGTCAGTGGCGTGCCGTCGACCATGGGTGCTGTCAGCAGATCGATCACCTTTTGTTCTTGGATGACCTCGGTGATCGGTGCCCCGCTGACTGCTTGAGAGTCGGCGCCAAAGGCTTGAGCAGCAGCCGGGTTGAGCAGCAAGATCCGGTCGGCGTGGTCGGTGACGACGATCACGTCGTTGGTGCTCTCCAGGATCGCCGCCAGCCGTCGCCGTTCTCCCTCGGCGGCCTGAAAGAGCCGGGCGTTCTCCACCGCCACCGCCGCCTGGCTGGCCAACGTCGACAGGAAGTGAATCTCGGTGGTGCTAAACCGGTGCGTCTCACGGTAGCTCAACCAGGTCACGCCGACGTCCTGGTCCTTGCCGCGCATCGGCACGACAACGAAGGCGCGGGTGTTGGGACCGACGAGTTCGGGCGCGATGATACCGCGGGCCTGGGCGACGTTTTCGATGGCTACGGGTTTGCCCGATCGTCCCAGGCGCACCATTGCCCGGTCAAGGGCGGTGACATAACCAGCGTCCTCTCCCTGTGCCATGACAATCTGGGGGTCTCCCTGTTTGTCAAGCAAGATCAACCGGGCGCGAGACGCCTCGGTAGCTTGCAGCGCCCCTTTGAGGATCGGAGGGATCACCTGGCTGAGGTCCAGGCTACTCGACACGGCCTGGCTGACGCGCAACAACAGTGACAGGTCTTCGAGCCGGTCTTTGAGACTCAAGCGCATCGACTCGAAGGAGCGACCAAGTTGCCCGACCTCGTCCACGCCGGTCACTGTGACCTGATGGTCCAATTGTCCTGCAGCGATGCCACGAGCAGCGGTGGAGAGGAATTTCAAGGGACGCGTCAAACGGTTGGTGACCAATGGCACTGCCACCGCTAATAAACCGGTGACGACGACCAAAATCAGGAGCAACGGACCTGAAATCCGCGTAGCCTGGTCGAGCACCAGTTCGTAGGGGGCGCCCATTTCTTTGGCGATAGCCATCAGCTCC
>CBFDAD010000036.1:0-9009 GCA_965602705.1 uncultured bacterium | reverse complement strand
TGCTGGGGGTTTCCAGAGTTAGCATAAGGCGTCTCACGACACATGCCAACGCCTCCCCAATGCACTCCAACAAACCGTCTTCCAGCCAATCCCGCGTTTCCGCGCTGTCTGCCGCTACGTACAACGCCCCATTCTCGCGCTTCAACGGCTGGGTTGATCTCAGTCGCGCGTCAAAAACCTCTTGGGGCACCTGCGACTGCAGCGCATCCAGGGCGGTCTGCCACAGCCGCCACACCTCCTCGGTCACGAAAGCTACCTTCGCTGTCTCACCCACGACGCCCGTCACCGTCCGCCGGATGGTCGCCAGGAGCCGGTTTTCCAACCACTCCTTGACCCATTCGTTCGCCACGGCCACGTACTGTTGAGTCTCGTAAAGTCATACCGCCCTATTGTCTCGATAAGTCGTGCCGCCCTGTTGGGGTAATGGCGACAAGTTGCTGCCCCTGAATGGCATTTGGCCAAGTTCTATGGGCAAATCGTGTACATTTTTGGTAGTTTGGGCCCAAGTGGCCACTCGCTTGCCCCCAGAAGGTCCATTTGGATGCTGGTGAAGCCCCCGACTAGCGGATTTCGCCCCAAAACCGGCACGATTTTGTGAGACTTTGCCCGGTACGACTTTGTGGGATTCAACACAACCAAGCCGTGCTACCAATAAGCAATTGAACTTTACTACGGAGGTAAACGAAAATGATACCCGCAAATGAACGGCGTGAGCTTCCACCACCGCAAGATCGTCGAGGATGCGTGATGTAGCGAACAAAGCCGTGGCGCCTGCCGGGTGGTACAGAGGCTATACAGCAAAAGGCCCAGCCGACAATGGCTGGGCCGCCCAAAGTGCTATCAGGTGAGCCGTGCAGGATTCGAACCTGCGACCAAGTGCTTAAAAGGCACCTGCTCTGCCAGACTGAGCTAACGGCCCATCAATAAAGCGTCACACGCAACGCTTACAATGTGATTTTACCACACACCCGTGCCTTTGACAAATGACCCATTCGCCCGGGATCTCGAATTAAATCACCCTATGAACTTGTGCACAGCTCAACACAATCGGTTTTCCCGACGCCCCCTTCGATCTCATTGACAGACCGTATCGTTGATGCTAGAATGCCCCGCATCCAAGCCAGATACCCTGGCAGACTCAAAGGAGCTTTAGCGTGCAGAGACTTTGGCTAGACCTGGGAGACCTGGGAGACCTCGTCCACCCCTCCGGTCCTCACGAACAGTGGCAGGACCACGGGACGGGTTTACTTAGAACCATCCTCCACAACAACGGTGTCACGACGGACATTCATTCCACCCGCGCCATGACTTCCTGGCGCCAGGTCCGCAAAAAACTAAAGGGTTACGATATGCTCATCATGAACGTGAGGAGCTACACGTTCCCCCTGGCGTACAAAGCGGCCCAGCTTTTCAAACAGGTCAACCGTGACGGGATCGTCGTCACCGGCGGGATGCACGCGACCGTCGCGCTGGACGAGATGACGGGGATCGAAGAGTTCGACCGCATCTGCCAGGGGCCGGGTGAGAACGTCATCGTCGATCTCGTCAAAGACCCGCTCTCCTTCCCCAGGGTTCTTCAGGGCACCGGCGCCAGGTCCATGGCACAGTGGCCGATGATAGATCGAACGCTTTGGCCCAAGGCCCACAGGAAGCTGAAAAGCTTTCCCTGGCCTTTGGAACCCGAGTGTGGGTGGGGGCCGGGTCCGGTCGCGACGATCCTCACCAGCCGGGTCTGCCCGTGGCAATGCGTCTTTTGCAACGAAGCCTCATACATCTCCAACATGGGGCGCAGGCCCGTCGAGATGGTGATTGAGGAGCTCAACTACCTGGACGAAACCTACGGGCCCATCGGTTCGGTAGTCATCCACGACTCGCTGTTTTTCCAACAACCGTCCTGGTTATGGGAATGGGCGGAAAAGTACCCGCGCCTCGCAAACCGCACCTGGCCCTACTGGGCGGCGGGGCGCTCGGACACCGTTCGTCAGTGGCCTGACCTCTTTGAGACGCTCCTCAAAGAGACCAACTGGACCACGGTCTCGATTGGATTTGAGTCCGGGAGTGATCCGATCCTGAGGGTCCTTAACAAAGAGTGCACCGAAGAGGACAATTACTTTACCATTGACCTGTTGGACAGAATCGGCGACGAGCTGGAGCGCGAGGGAAGAGAAGCGCCCAAATTCTGGGCCAACATCATGCTCGGCATCCCTGGTGAGACGCGCGAGGACGCCTTCAAGACCATGCGCATGCTCAAATACATGCGCCGGGTGCTGCCCTCCATCGCTTTTTATGCCCCCTACCCCGGTTCGGCCCTGGGCTACCAACTCATCGCGGAGGGCAAGAGTCTGATGTCCACAGACAACTACCACCGCTTTCCCGACGCCGAAAAACTCAAGGGCGTAGATTACCAGTTCTACCGGGACCTCCTGGGGGGCAAATACGACGACGGAATCAACCGCGGGCTGCACTCCTCTGCCCGGCAAAAGAGTGGTGTGTACTCAGACGCGCTGATAAAGGCATGAGATATGAGCAGCTTTAGCAACCCTCACCGCATGTACCTGTTTAATTTAAAGAATGGGAAAAAGAAACTAGCCTACGGTGAGTCTCCAGAAGACGCCCTGGAGATCCTCAGCATCCGTCTCACCGCTGAAGAGATGGCAGAAATCATCGAGGATGAATACACCAGGATCCCCCAACGGGACCTTCAAAAATACGTCCACGAACTCGGCTAGATAACCGCGACCATAGGCACCCGCCTCGTGCTACAAACCTGGCACACTGCGTTTGAGCACGTGGTAATTTTCCAGCGCTATGCCCGCGCCCAGCGCCACACAAGCCATGGGGGCCTCGGCCAGATAGGCCGGCACACCCGTCTCGCGGGTCAACAACTGGTCCATTTTGCGCAGCAGCGCGGTGCCACCGACCAGCACCATACCCCGATCGATGATATCCGAGGAAAGCTCCGGAGGGGTCTTTTCCAACACGGACTTGACCATACTGATGATGGCCGACAAAGGTTCGGCTAGCGCCTCGTTGACCTCACTGGAAACAATCGTGGCTGTGCGCGGCAGTCCTGCCACCTGATCGCGCCCCTGGATCTCCATTTCCAACTCCTCTTCCAGAGGCAGCGCACTGCCGATGCGAATCTTTACCTCTTCCGCCGTGGGCTCACCAATCATCAAGTTATACTTGCGCCGGACGTACGCCACGATCGCCTCGTCCATGCGCACGCCGCCCATCCGCACCGAGTTGGCCACGACGATGCCGTTCATCGAGACCACGGCCGCCTCACTGGTGCCACCGCCCATATCCACGACCATGTTGCCAATCGGCGTGCCGACGGGCAGGCCTGCCCCCATCGCCGCCGCCAGGGGCTCAGGAATCAGATGGGCGCGGCGTGCACCGGCCTCCAGGGCAGCTTCATGTACCGCACGTCGCTCGACGCTGGTGACGCCATAGGGCACACTGATCATCAGCCTGGGACCAAACAGGCGAAAACGACCGCTAACCTTGCGCACAAAGTACTCCAACATGCGATAAGTGACCTGATAGTCGGCAATGACGCCATCCCGCAGCGGGCGCATCACCTCAATCACCTCAGGCGTACGGCCATACATCGCGCGAGCCTCTTCACCCACGGCGACGATTTTATTCTCTTCGTTTGAAATGGCCACGATCGAGGGCTCTTGCAACACAATACCGCGGCCCGCGACGTGTACCAGCACGTTTACAGTGCCAAGATCAACACCGATCTGCTTACTAAACATCCAACCTCCAGCAATAAAGTCAGCTATGGCTTTGGTGAATAACCTGGCGGACCAGACCGCCGACGTTTGCGCGCGACCTTTAGACGCAGCCTGGAACGTCGCAATGCAACCTCAATCATCTTGCGGTCTACCGAATCAGCCAGCCCCTCGGCCAGCAACCGTTCCGCCCGTGCACGCGCAGCCTCAGCTCGGGCCATATCAATCTCTTCCGCACGCTCGGCCGCGTCGGCCAACACCGTCACGTGGTTGTCCAAAACCTCTAAATACCCACCGCTGATGGCAAAGCTCTGTTCCTCCAATCCCCGCTTAATGCACAGTTCACCTTCGCTTAAGGCGGTGATTAGCGGCACGTGCCGCGGCAGTATACCCAATTTGCCTTCGACGCCTGGGGCGATAATCATATCCACCTCACCGCTAAAGACCTGCCGCTCAACGGTGACGATATCTAGTTTCAGGCACATTTCAACGTTCCTCGCGCTAGACCGCCTGCCCTGAGGAGCCGGTCCCGCAGGGGCCTGCACGCACACCGGGCCAACGCATCGCAGCGGGTAGGCTAACCTCGCATCGCCTGGGCTTTTTCCACTGCCATTTCTATGTTACCGACCATAAAAAAGGCCTGCTCCGGCAAGTCATCGTACTTGCCCTCAATAATCTCGCGAAAGCCCCGCACCGTCTCCCTCAAGGGTACGTATTGACCCTTTTGCCCGGTGAAAGGCTCCCCGACAAACATGGGCTGAGAAAGAAAGCGCTCGATCTTGCGGGCTTTGGCCACGGTCAGTTTGTCATCTTCCGACAATTCGTCAATACCCAAGATGGCGATTATGTCTTGCAGGTCCTTGTAGCGCTGAAGCACACGCTGCACTTCGCGCGCCGTGTCATAGTGCTCCTCGCCGACGACGCGTGGGTCAAGGACGCGACTGTGACTGGCCAACGGGTCCACAGCTGGATAGAGTCCCTTCTCAACAATTGAGCGGTCCAGGGCAATGGTCGCGTCCAGATGGGCAAAGGTTGCCACCGGAGCCGGGTCCGAATAGTCGTCGGCTGGGACATAGACAGCCTGCATTGAGGTAATCGAGCCCCTCTTGGTGCTAGTGATCCGTTCTTGCAGCGCGCCCATATCTGTCGCCAGGGTCGGTTGATACCCCACGGCACTGGGCATGCGTCCCAGCAATGCCGACACCTCCATCCCCGACATCACAAAGCGATAGATGTTGTCGATAAACAGCAACACGTCGCGTCCTTGATCACGGAAATACTCGGCCATCGTCAAACCGGTCAGCGCTACGCGAAAGCGCACGCCGGGTGATTCGTTCATCTGACCAAAGACCATCACGGTTTTGTCAATGACACCGTTCTCGATCAACTCATAATAAAGCTGCGTGCCCTCGCGGGTACGCTCACCCACGCCGGCAAACACAGAAAAGCCACCGTGCTCCGCGGCGATAGAGCGAATCAACTCCATAATGAGCAGCGTCTTGCCAACCCCAGCACCACCAAAAATACCGGTCTTGCCACCCTTGATAAAGGGCGCGATCAAATCGATGACCTTGAGCCCAGTTTCAAAGACCTCAGTCTTGGTTGATTGTTCGTCAAATTCAGGCGCTGGCCGGTGAATGGGATAACGAACGTCAGTCTCTACTGGACTCTTGCCATCAATGGGCTCCCCTAACACGTTAAAGATACGCCCCAAGGTCGCCGGGCCAACGGGTACTGAGATAGACGCTCCTGTCGCAACGGCTTTGGTGCCTCGGCGCAACCCGTCAGTGGTGTCCATCGCCACGCAACGCACCCAGTTGTTACCTGGCTGCTGCTGCACTTCCAGCACCAGCTTATTACCGTTACAACCAACCTCAAGCGCGTCATAGATCTCAGGCAAGTCATCCGGGCTGAACTCGACGTCCACCACGGCCCCTTGTACCTGAACGACTTTACCGACCGCACCCTTGCGCATCCCTGCCTCCTGACACAAGTGGGTAAACGACATGGCAGCAGGTAGGCGAGCACGGCGCGTAAATCGCCCGCTCGCCTACCTGGCCAACTGGACTAAAAGCCTTCAGGAAGTGCAAGATCGTCGCAGACCACCCACTTGCCGTCTTCTTTGATCAGCTCCAAATCCTCGTCAACATCCTCTTCTTGTGCTGCCGAAGAAGCGATCATTTCCACGATGAAATCAAGTTCTTCATCCGTGACCGTCTCACCGGCCGCCTCAGCCGCCTTTTTGAAGAAATCTTTGAGTTTATCCGAGTTGAAATCGAGCTTCATCGAACCCGTGACGTGAACGACAGCCTTGTCGCCATCTTTGCTCTTCTCCTCGTACTTCATATCTGAAAGCTCGAGTATGAAGGCGTCGAGCAGCTCGTCGGGGTCCATGCCCATCGCTTCCAGTTCTTCAAAACCGCTTACCAGGGCGTCGTCCAAATCTGACTTTCTGGCCTCGCAAAAGTATTTGCTAGCCTCGTCAAAATCCATCTTTTCCATGGCTTGCATGACGTTCTTGGCCACGTCAACGGGCTCATCGCCCCCGCCTCCCCCCCCGCAGGCCGCGAGGACCAGGATAAGCAGAAAACCAACGATTAATAGCTTTTTCGCGTTCATTTTTTTCCTTTCCTATAAAATGTGTGGGCGCTCTTACGCCACCCGTCGAACACCTGGATCTCATTAAGGATCACAAATCAACCAGTGCCCATTCTCCTTAACAACCGTATGATTTTCATTTATTTCTTGAGTTTCCTGCTGCCCCAGAAAAAACAAGGTCAACTGGCCACTCACATGTATCATAGCCACCTCCCCATCGTTACTCTGTTCCTGCAACACCAGTTCGCTCAAACTCAACTCAAAGGCTTCCGGTTCGGCGACGTCCCTGAAAGGCTCAAGACTCGCACGAACTCTCGCGCGTTGTGCCTCGCAGACCAGGCTCTCTGCTGCGGAGACATCCAGGGTTCCCACAGCAGCCATAAACGCCTGGACGACTTGGGTAGGACTCTGTTCCCTATCACAAGCCCCGCATAGAACAACCGTAATAATGAGCAGTAAAAACAAGCGACTCTTCAACCGTGGGCCATCTCTCTCAAGTACCCGGTGAACCCAGTCGGTCAGTTCGCGCCGCATTGACCAAAGCCTCAGATCCAGCGGAGATATCTAGAATCTCGCTCGTGATGGACTGCTGCCGTGCTTTGTTGTAGCTCAGCGTCAGATCATCTACCAGTACGTCAGCGTTTTCCGTGGCATTGCGCATGGCATTCCTGCGTGCCGAATGCTCACTCGCCAGCGATTCCAAGACCGCCTGATAGACCTGCAACTCAGTGAAGCGAGACAACAGCGCATCCAGAATCACGTGGGGAGAGGGTTCGTAGAGATACTCGGCCCTCGCGACCGTCGAGACGCCCTCCACGTACTCGCCCATCGCCTGGGTCTCGATGTCCCCCGGCTGGATTGGCAATAGCCGCTTCACCGCCGGCCGTTGCTCTAGCGTGTTGATAAAGTCCGTATAGGCCAGATAGACCTCATCGACGACGCCCCGCAAAAAATCCTCGACGGCCGTGCGAGCAATCGGCGTGATGTCAAGAACTGAGAGACTGTCCGGCAAACTGGGAAACTCGGCGACGATTTGATAACCCGCGCGCCACATCAAATCCCTGCCTTTACGGCCCACGGTTATCAGCTTGGCCGGCTTGCCCCGGCTTTCGATAAAATCCATCGCCGCGCGAGCCATATTATCGTTAAAGGCACCACAAAGCCCGCGGTCACTGGTCAGCAGAACAATACCTATGGTCTCAACCTCGGATTGGCGGGTCAAGAGAGGGTGTAATTGCGCGTCCGCCGCCGTTTGGCTGGCCAGGTGGGTCAGTACCTGCCAAGACTTTTGGGCATAGGGCCGCGTCGCCAGCACCTTGGCCTGGGCCTGCCTCACCTTGGAGGCTGACACCGCCTCGAGTGCCCCAGTGACCTGGCCAATGTTTCTAACACTTGAAATGCGCCGCTGGATCTCTCGCGCTATGACCATGAGCTAGCAGGACCTACTTCCAATCCTCGTTGAACGAATCCAGCGCCTCGCGTAAAAGCCGCTCCGTCTCCTCGCTGATCTGGCCCTGGCTTACAATCGCCCGGCCTACATCAGGACATTGAGTGGCCATGTAGCGCAAGAATCGCTCCTCGTACTCTTTTACCCGCGAGACCGGCACGTGATCGATATAGCCATTGGTGCCGGCAAAGATGATCATCACCTGGTCGGCAAGCGACATCGGCTCGTATTGAGGCTGTTTGAGAATCTCTTGCAAGCGTTTACCGCGCTCCAGTTGCGCTTGCGTCGCCCTGTCTAGCTCTGACCCAAACTGGGCAAAGGCAGCCAAATCGCGAAACTGTGCCATTTCCAGTCGCAACCTACCCGCCACCTGTTTCATTGCGGCGGTTTGAGCCGCCCCCCCCACACGCGAGACAGAGATGCCGACGTTCACCGCGGGACGGATACCGGCGAAGAACCAATCCTTCTCCAAATAGATCTGGCCGTCGGTAATGCTGATGACGTTGGTCGGGATATAAGACGACACATCACCCAACAGCGTTTCAATGATCGGCAACGCCGTCAGGCTACCACCACTCCCCGGGCGCTTGGCAATTTCGTAGGCGTTTGGATTCTCTAATTTGGACAACCCGGCTTGAGCCTTTTCCAGGTCATCGTTGCCAACGTAAACCCGCCCATCGACCCCCTCGGTCTCCCAGTTCACCTCCGAACCTCGGGGCACGATGACCAGCTCGTCCGCCAACCGCGCCGCGCGTTCCAACAGACGGCTGTGCAGATAAAACACGTCGCCGGGATAAGCCTCACGTCCTGGCGGGCGACGCATCAACAGGCTCACCTGGCGATAAGCCCAGGCGTGCTTGCTCAGGTCATCGTAGACCACCAGCGCGTCATTGACCAACTCGCCGTCAATCACCACGCCGCTTTCCATGATATGCTCGCCTATGGCGCAACTGGCATAGGGTGCAATGTACTGCAACGCAGCCGGCTCTGAGGCCGAGGCAATGACAACCGTGGTATAATCCATCGCGCCGTACTGCGCCAGCGTGGCGACCACCTGAGCCACTTGTGCTCTTCTCTGCCCGATGGCCACGTAAATGCAAGCCAGCTTTTTGCCCTTTTGATTGATGATCGTATCCACCGCAATCGCGGTCTTGCCGGTTTGGCGGTCGCCGATGATCAGCTCGCGCTGCCCCCGTCCGATGGCGGTCATGGAATCAATAGCCT
>CBFDAD010000035.1:0-9025 GCA_965602705.1 uncultured bacterium | reverse complement strand
ATTCTCCGGCGGTACCTACTCGTCCCACCCGGCGTCGCTACTGGCGGCCAAAACGTTCATGGCGCACCTCGTCGCCCACGAAGATCAAATCTACCCGTACCTGACCCGGTTGGGCGCCAAAACCCGTCAAACGGTGGAAGGGGCCTTTGCACAAGCGGGCATCTACGCCCGCTGCACGGGCTATGGCAACGACGCGCTGCCCGGCAGCTCGATCAACATGCTGCTCTTCCCCTATCACCAGGGCCGCGAACTCACCGGGCCAGAGGAGACGCGTAACCCGGCCGTGTGCGATATCACCTTGAGTGAAAAGGTCTTGCAACGGGCCCTGCTGCTGGAAGACGTGCACGTGTTCCACGGCCTGGGCTCGGTGACCACGGCGCACACCGAGGCCGACATAGACCTGCTGGGTGAGGCATGCCGTCGCGTGGCGCGCCGCTTCAAGGCCCATCTCTAAAACACAGGCGATGACCAACCCAGAACCGTCCGTCCGCCATCGGGTGCTCGCCCTGGCCTGGCCCGCCGTGTTAGAGCAGCTACTCAACATGAGCGTCGGTCTGGTCGACACTTATATCGTAGGCCACTTGAGCGCCGCCTCATTGACGGCAGTGGGCCTGTCGGTGCAATCACTGAACTTGTTTTGGGCGCTCTTGAGCGCTATTGGGGTCGGCAGCACCGCCCTGATTGCCCGGCGCATCGGCGCCAAACAACCCGGAGCGGCCAATGCCGTCGCCCGGCAGTCCATCCTCCTCGCACTCTTGATCGGCATCCTTATCGCCGTCATCCTCTGGGTGGGTGCGCCCTTTTTCCTGAAATGGCTGGGCGCCGAAGCGGAAGTGATTGAGCTGGGGACTGCCTACATGCGCGCCGTCGCCACCACGGTGTGCATGCTCTCCATCCTCTTCGTCGGCTCTGCCATCATGCGCGGCGCGGGGGATACGCGCACCCCTATGCTGGTCATGCTGTTCATCAACGTCGTCAACATCAGCGTGGCCTATGCGCTGGCCAACGGGGTGGGCCCACTGCCCAGGCTGGGCGTACTAGGTTCCGGCATTGGCGCCGCCACCGCCAGAGGGCTGGGCGGGCTGGCGATCCTCGCCCTGTTGGTGCGCGGCAGGGGCTCCGTCAAGATCGGGTCCAAGATCCCCCGGCCCGACGTCAAAATCATCCGCTCAATCCTGCGCATCGGCTTGCCGGCGGTCGGGGAGCAACTGTTGATGCGTTTCGGACAGCTTGTGCTGGCGACGTTCATCACCGACCTGGGGACCGTTAGCTACGCCGCTCACCAGGTCTCGATCAACGCGCTTGCGGTGGCCTACATGCCGGGATGGGGCTTTGCGCTGGCCGCCACCACGCTGGTGGGCCAGGAACTGGGGGCGAACCGGCCGGAACGCGCCGTTCAGAGTGGTTACGAAGCCCTGCGCATGGTCATCGTCATGATGGCGGCCATGGGCGGGCTGGTTTCAGCCTTTCCCGCTCAGATAATGGGAATTCTGACCAACGATCCGGGCGTAATCGCTGCCGGCATTCCGGCCCTGCGCATCGCTGGCCTTGCAATGCCCTTTCTGGGTGTCAGTTTCACCCTCTCCGGCGGCCTGCGCGGCGCTGGCGACACGACGTCCGTGCTCATCATCCTCGGCGCGTGCATTTGGACGCTGCGCGTCGCTAACGCCTACTGGCTTGGCCCGCGCCTGGCGCTGACCGGCATCTGGCTGGCGATAGGGATAGACTTTATCGGGCGCGCCGTGCTCTTGACGCTGCGCTTTCGCTCCGGCAAGTGGAAATACGTTAAAGTATGAGGGCGATTTTCGTCATAGATTTGCCCCAGTTCAAGCGCGTCTGGCACGGCATTCAGGTCGCCCAACAAAAGGGCACGGGGGGTGCTAGATCACGTCGCCAGGTCGGGCGGTTTTCACCAGAGGCGGCAACCGCTCCAACTGTTGCCGGTCGAGCGTGATCAGTGTGGTTTCATATCGCTGCGCTACAGCGGCATACACCGCGTCGGCGCCTCGCAAGAAGGCGGCCGCCGCAAGATGGGCCGCGCGATCAGCCAAAGCTTCATCCAACGGTATCCATGTCTGGTTGGGCCAGCCGCGCAGCGCCGCTGCCAACGCCTCCGCGCGCTCGGCGTCGCCGAAAGCGCGTGCAATGGCGGCAGTCACTTCGACCAGTAACAGGGTGGGGCAAAACAGAGGCCAGTGGTGCCGTCGAATCTGAGCCAGGAACGCCTGACTTTGGGCAGAATCGGCCTCGGTGGGGTTCAGTGCACTGACGTGGACGCTGGCATCCAGAGTATACATTTCGGCTCCTTCGACGAGCTCAGGATGAACCCGTTAACGACGGACGGCGTTTATCAAGTCCTGCGTCGAAAGATCCGACGGCCATGCGCGGCGAAGTTCATCAGCCAGCCGTTCGTACGTCTCCCAATTTACAGACACGGTTTTTTTGCTGGCCTGTACCATTTCTGCCTCTGCATGCTCGGTATCTAGGGGTAAGATGATAGCCACTGGGCGACCTTTATAAGTGACCACGTACTCGGCGCGATCCTCCCGCACCCTGCGGATCACTTCACTCGTCTGCTCTCGCAATTCACGCACACCAATTAGAGACATGGACAGCTCCTGTAGTACCAATTGACGCCTCAATTCAGGCTACATTTTACCACAAGACACTCGTCTGCGCAATCTACTCACCACACCGAGCTTCAACGGCAATACCCACCTCACCCCAGCAAAGGCGGCACGCGCGCCTTCAAACCGCGCAAGCGGGCCTGCGACAACGTCCAGGCGGCCCGTAGCGGGTTCATCTGGCAAAAGACGCCTCCTCCTCCCAGCGCGGCTCCCTTACCCACCAGCGCATCGCCACCAGTGCCGCCAGGTTGATCAGGGCACTCAGGGCGAACAGCCAATTATAGTTCAAGTCCGCCAACCAGGCGCCCAGCAACGGTCCCCCCATGCCGACCAATCCCACGCCCGTGTTGGCCAGGCCTACGTAGGTCGGTCTCCGTGGCGGCTCACAGAACTCCATCACCACCAAAATCCCGGCCACAAAGATCGCACCGCCGGTGATCCCCAACAGAGCAAAAACCGCATAATACCAACCTGGGGCCGGCGCCAGCGCAGCCAAAGCAAATGCCGCGAACGAAGCCAAAGCTCCCAACTCCAGAGATAACTTGTGGCCAAAACGATCGGCCAGCAGACCAAAAGCCAGGTTACCCACCGTCTGGCCCAGCAACTGCGCCGCCGTATAGACACCCACCGTGCTATCCGCGACGTCCCACCGCCGAATGGCCGCCACGGTGACAAACCCTCCCCCCATCCCTCCCAGGGTCAACAGCGACCGCGCTACTATAAAGCGACGGAAATTTCGGTCACGGCGCAGTAGATCCGGCAATTGGCTCAAAAACTGACGGTTGCTCTGTCTGGGCGCGCTGGGCGGTTGCACCGGTTCGCGGGTCAGGGCCAGGAAAAACCAACTGAGGGTGATAAAGGTCGCAGCGATCATAAAAATAAAGACGAAATTATCCGGAAAGGGATAGCGCTTGAGCAGCCAGGCGCTGAGTGCCGACCCCGCCACCCCGGCCCCGGCGCCGATGAACGCAGTCAGTCCCAAAAAGCTACCGCGCCGGTCCACCGGGAAACAGCGGGCGATCAAATCTTGCCAGGCCGTCGCCACTATGCCAGCGCCCACGATGTGCCAGGCATAGCTGAGCAGAAACAGAATCAGCGCCAACGTCGGCGACCATCCTGCCACCACGGCAGCGCCTACCAACGACCACATCGGCAGCCGCTCCAGAAAGAATCCCAGGTTAACGACCACCGGTTTTTTGCGGGCCAGCCGTTCTACCCCATTGGCTGTAAAGAGCTGGGGCAGGAACCAGCCTCCCTGCGCGACGACGGCCGCCAGTCCAACTGGCAGCGGGCTGGTGGTCAACTTGCTGATGAACAGTGGCACGATCGTACTGGCGGAAATAAAGCTGGCGCCAAACCAAAAGGCGGCCCCATCCGACAGATTGGTCGCAAAGTTCCAACGATAATTGCGCGCCATCTCAGCGGCGACCTCTGCATCACTGCGGGGTGGCACAGGCGGGTCAGCCTGCAGCAGCCACCGCAACAGCGCGGTCAAACTATGATTCAGCCGACTAATATTCATGGGCGTACCGCCACAGTGTGAAACACAGACATCACCCTACAAATTCTCAATCTCCACCGCTTCCACCGGGTCGGCCAGCTCAAACCCAAACACTCTGGAGTGAAAGTAGAGCTCAGCGTCAAGCGCACGCTTGATGTTCTCCGCGCGACGGAAACCATGCCCTTCACCCTCGAAGGGCAGATACGCGACGGACATACCCTTGGCGCCTAGTGCCTCAACCATCATTTCAGCCTGGTTAGGCGGCACTACCCTGTCCTCGAGTCCTTGAAAAAAGATCACCGGGCACGAGAGACAGTCGGTGAAATGAATCGGAGAACGTTCCCGATACAAGTCGCGTCGTTCAGGGTATGGCCCGACCAACTGGTCCAGATAGCGCGACTCGAACTTGTGCGTATCGCGGGCCAACGCCTCCAAATCGCCGATGCCAAAGTGGCTGGCGCCGGCCTTGAAAACGTCGCGAAAGGTCAACGCACACAGCGTTGTGAAACCGCCCGCGCTCCTGCCGCGGATAATCAGTCGCTCACCGTCCACCTCGCCCTGCTCGACCAGGTAGCGCGCGCCGTTCACACAGTCGTCCACGTCCACCACCCCCCATTGCCCGTTCAGCCGCTCCCGGTACGCCCGGCCATAGCCGGCGCTGCCGCCGTAATCCACGTCTAGGACGGCCATCCCCCGGCTGGTCCAGAACTGGATCGACAAGCGCAGCAAAGTCAAGGCAGCGGACGTCGGCCCGCCGTGGCTGATGACGATCAGCGGTGGTCGCTCGCCAGGGGAACCGGCAAAGTCTTTGTTTTGCGGAGGGTAGAATATGCCGTGCGCTCGCAGTCCGTTCTCGGTTGGGAACTCGATCGCCCGCGGCGTCGTCAGGTAACCGGGGTCAAGCGCCAAATCGCTGGAGCGACGCAGCACCTCGATCCGCCGCGTGTCCAGGTCCAATGTGACGATGGCGGCGGGCTCTGTCGGCGAGCCACAGTGAAACGCCACACACCCCGGCACGGCGCTCAAGTCCTCGATCAGGGTATAAGGCGTCTCGATGGGCTCCAGATGTAGCGTCTCGGTGTCCAGAACCGCCAGGTGCCAGGCGCCGTTCTGAGAATAGGTGCACACCAGGCGGTGGGCTGACTCAAAGGCATAGGTAGACGTCCCAAAGACCCACTGCGGCAATCCAAACTCGGCTTCCATTTCGCACAGCGGCTCGGCGCCCGCCCCCCGCCAGCGATAGAGATTCCACCAACCGCTCCGGTCAGAAATAAAGTGCAAAATGCCATCCGGCGACCATTGAGGCTGAAAGATGGACTCCGCCGGACCTCCCGCCACCTGCTCAGTTCGCCCCACGGAGCCATCCGCCCCTAACTTGCCCACCCACAGCTCCGTGCCCTGCCAGGGCATGTGAGGATGATTCCAGGTCAGCCACGCCAACCGCGTCCCGTCCGGGCTGAGACGCGGCGCGGCGTAAAAGTCGTTGCCCGCGACCAGCACCTGGGCCTCGCCCTCGCCCGCCGGGTCCAGCGCGACCAGGGCGTTCACCGCCTCGGCCGCTCGCGGCCCTGCACGAGCCGCGTGCGGCCCTGCATGACGCTCAGAGACGATGTGATCTTCACGCACACAGATGATGCGTCCCCGCCGCCGGTCCATGATCCCGTCGGCATAACGCAGATCCCCCTCCGGCGTGATAGGGCGCGGCGCCTGGCCGGGGTCCTGGTGATAGAGGCGCTGGTCCTGCAAGTTTGAGCAGAACACCGTGCCATCGCTCACCAGGAAAGCGCCGCCGCCGTACTCGTGCACCCGCGTGCGCGCGTTAAACGGGGGTGGTGTGACGTCGCTTATCTCACCATCAGGGGTCCGCCGCACAATGACCGATCGTCCCCCTTCCTGAGGGCGTCTCTCGCACCAGTAGATGTCTTGACCATCCAGGGCAATCTGCCCCAACTTGATTTCACCGGCCACGATCAACTCTGACGTAATAGGCGATTTCCAAGATCCATACGGCGCGATCAGCGGCATTGCGTTCCCCCCTCACATTCTATCAAGAATCACAACCCTAACCAAGCAGCTACCCAAGGAAAACCTCGCAAGCGCTTGCTAGCGACCCAGCCAGAGTGACTCATGAAAAGAAACATCCTCATAGTACGGCGATCAAGCCTACCAGAAGGAAAAGCCATACCAGCAAACGCCGGAGTGACCAGCGCCTCAGGAGCTCTGCAGCCTTCACTTGCTTCAGACGTGTAGCCTAAAAGGCAAAGTCGCCAATTGGAGACGCAACGCAAACAGAAAGCAACGGGAATGCCACAGCATCCCGGCTAATCGAGGAACTCTGGGCCAAAAGAATCAGGCAGCAATTCGGCGACTGAGGTTTGGCGATAGTTTCCATCGGCGTCGGCGATATAGACGACCAAGTTGGGAGCAAATTCGCGCAAGACCTGGCGGCAAGCGCCACACGGGCTGCCACCGTTCGGCGTGACGACGGCAATCGCCTCAAACTCCCGCTCGCCCTCGCTCACTGCCTTGAACACCGCCGTCCGCTCAGCGCATACGGTCAGCGAATAGACGGCGTTTTCTACGTTGGCGCCCAGGTAAACCCGGCCCGAGCGGGTCAGCAGCGCCGCACCAACGGGATAATTGGAATAGGGCGCATAGGCATACTCCTGTGCTAACGCAGCGCGGGCGATCAATTCCTCAGGTGACATCTGCCCAGCGGGTTGTTGCACGTGCGTGTCAACGTGCATGGCTTTATCCTTTTTCGTCATCCTGACACCCCCCATCTCGTGCCCAGCACGCCCGCACCTTGCGGACTCTGCGGCTGATCACTCTTGTTCCTGCTCTGTGTCCTCCGACCGCACCCGCGCCGGCACACCATAAGCCAGACTTCCCGGCGGCACGTCACGCGTCACCACCGATCCAGCGCCCGTCTTGGCGCCTCTGCCCACTTGAACAGGTGCCACGAGCATCGTGTCACTGCCGATAAAGGCCCCCTCGCCTATCTCGGTGCGATGCTTGCGCTGCCCATCATAGTTGCAGGTGATCGTCCCGGCGCCAATGTTGGCACCCGCCCCGACGGTGGCGTCGCCCAGGTAGCTAAAGTGGCCCATCTTGGCGCCAGGGCCCAGATACGAGTTCTTGACCTCGCCAAAGTTGCCCAGGTGGACGCCAGCCGCCAGGTGTGCGCCTTTGCGCAGATGACCAAACGGTCCAATGTCCACATCATCTTCCAGCGTACCACCTTCGATCACCGAAGCCAACACAGCGCAGCGGTCACCCAGCGTCGAGTCGCGGATAATGGTGTTGGGTCCGATTCGGCACCCGGCGCCGATTTGCGTCTCACCCTCGAGATAGGTGTTTGGGTAAACAACCGTATCGCGCCCCAGCGTCACGCCGGCCTCGATAAAAGTCGTCGCCGGGTCAACGATCGTCACGCCACTCAGCATCCACGCCTCGTTAATACGCCGACGCAACACCGCCTCAGCTTCCGCCAGGTGTACGCGAGTATTCACACCCAACGCCTCAGACGGATCATCGGTCGTCAACGCCTCGACGCGGCGCCCTTCAGACACGGCCATCCCCACCATGTCCGTCAAATAATACTCCCCCTTGGCGCTCACCGGAATTTGATCCAATCGCGACCAGAGCCAGCCGGCGTCAAAGCAGTACGAACTAGTGTTCAATTCGCGAATGGCCAACTGCTCGGGTGTCGCATCCGCCTCCTCAACCACAGCCGTTACTGCACCCGCGGCGTCGCGAAGCACCCGACCAAAGCCCCGCGCGTCGTCCTCAATCACCGTCAACATCGTAAGGGTCGGCGACGTCTCACGGTGACGCTGGACCATCCGTTGCAGCGTCTCGGTCCGCAGCAGAGGCATATCGGCGTACGTGACCAGCACTATGTCGGACTGACCAAGCAACAGTGATTTAGCCTGAAGCACCGCGTGCCCGGTTCCCAACCGCTGCTCCTGTACGGCGTAACGCGCCCGGTCACCCACCACCGCTCGCACCTGGTCGGCGCCAACCCCAACCACCAAAACAGGCGTTGCCTCGCTCACCTCTCGCGCCGACTCAATGGCGTGGACCACCATCGGCTTACCCGCCACCGGGTGCAACACCTTGGGCAAACTCGACTTCATTCGGGTTCCCTGGCCAGCCGCCAGGGTCACGACAGATACATGCATCATATTACCGTCTTTCTATGGTACACCAACCTAAATGAAAAAAGACCCAGGCTTCTCCCACCTCACATCGCGGGTGAAAACGCCTCGGTCACAGAATTTCGCCAATTGACCGGTAGGCCAACTGATGAGAGAGTAAGAGTCTTTATGGTTTTCTTCCAAGGGTGAAACGGGTCAAATCATAGGCTGGGGCGGTAGGATTCGAACCTACGAATGCGGGATCCAAAGTCCCGTGCCTTACCACTTGGCGACGCCCCATAGCTTTACAGCGCGGGCAATTCTAACATAGGAGCAGCGTTCTGGCAAGAGGGAAACAAAAATCTCTTGGCAATGACCTACTCTCCCAGGGGGCTGCCCCCCAAGTACCATCGGCGCTGGCGGGCTTAACTGCCGGGTTCGGGATGGAGCCGGGTGTACCCCCGCCGCTAGAATCACCAAGAGATTTTTATCAAAGATTTAAACAATCGGGTCATTCGATACCCTAAGTACTGAACAGAACGCGCGTACTCGTTTTCCGATTCACGCAAATGAATCAAGCCCTCGACCGTTAGTACGGGTTGGCTGAACACATTACTGCGCTTACACCTCCCGCCTATCCAACTGGTAGTCTTCCAGCGGTCTTACTCCCTAAAGGGATGGGGGATCTAATCTTGGGGCGAGCTTCCCACTTAGATGCTTTCAGCGGTTATCTCTGCCAGACGTAGCTACCCAGCGAT